>JAMPYA010000066.1 GCA_023700885.1 Flavobacteriaceae bacterium | reverse complement strand
TAAAAACAGCATCTTTATCCATTCCTGCGGCACTTAAAATGCTCGGGTTTACTGCTAAGATGTACACCATAGTCATAAACGTGGTGATTCCGGCAATAATTTCAACTTTTAAAGTCGATTTATTTTCTTTGATTTTAAAAAACTTCTCTAACATAATTTAATGTTTTATATATTCCATTTAATTCCTAAAGTAGGCCTAGTTTTAAATTCTAATGATCCGGCAAAGTTGTTAGACAACTCAATTTCTCCGCCAATAGAAAAACTTTTATTTAAATGATACCATAATTGTGGTTCAGACAAAAATACCGTTTTTTCAGTTAAACCATTTTCTGTCCATATATCAGCAAAACCAGAAAAAGTTAATTTATTTTCGATTAAATTTACATACCAAGTTCCTGTAACTTGAAGGTTTCCACTATCGGCATTTTTAATTGCTTTATAACCAGCATAAGCAGAATATCCCCATTTGGCATTACCTTTTGAAATATTTGCGCCTAAAATCCAAGCATTATTAATAGTATATCCCATTTGCCCAACTCCATTTATATCATAAGTGCCTAATCCGCCATTATACTCAACATGAATACCAATCGGCATTTTATCTGTTTTAATAACACGTGCAATTTCATAATATCCTTGGCTAATTCCTGATTTGGCATTATAATCAAAGTCTATAAAAGTGAAAGTATTACCATATTTATCCATTTTAAACATTTCAAAAGTGGTTGTAAAGTGGTCTCTTTCAAAATCTCTATGCAACTGGAAATTTTGTGCACTGATAAAAGTAGAAAATAAAATAGCTAAAAATAAAATTGTTTTTTTCATTTGTAAATAGTTATATGTTAGATGGTAAAAATAACACTAAGTATTACAAGAATTCTAATTGAGACATTTCAATTATTAACATTTAATTAACAAAAAGACGCATTAAGCGTGAAGTTACAGCTATTTTAAAAAAATTATTGTTGCCTCAACAACAGTTTTCATCGCTTCAGACAAATTTTCTTCAGTATAAGGATGACTAATTCCAAAAGTGTGACTCGCATTGTCTATTAAAACTAATTTGCTTTTAGGATTCCAAAGATTTAATTGATACGCTTCCTGAACGGATACAGACTCGTCTTGTGTTCCATGAATTATCAAATAAGGAATCTTTAATTTATTAACCGCTGTTTTAATTGTTAGCCTTTTTTCATGTTGTTTAAAGTTTAAATAATATTGAAAATAATGTGGCATTTGTTGATTTGTTCTGCCGTTTAAAACATAAAACACCCCGTCATTTTCCCATTGTTTTAATGCTTCCTTTTTAGGAAATCTATTCCCAAAATTGGATACACCTGCCCATGAAACAACTTTAGTTATTTTATCGTTTTCTGATGCTTTTATTGTTACAATTCCGCCAGCTCTAGAGTGTCCAATTAAATAGATTTTACTTTTATCAATCTCTTTTTCGTATAATTTATAGCTATTAATCCAATTAATGACTTGTTCTAAATCATCTAATTCTTTAGTATAATTATTATTTCCAAAAGCTTTTAAATCGGGAAAATCAATTGGGTTTTCTACAGTACCTCCGTTATGAGAAAAGTTAAATTTGATGAAGAAAAAATTGCTATTGGCAAATTCTTTTGCTATAAGATTCCAGGCTCCCCAATCTTTATATCCTTTATATCCATGACAAAAAATTAAAATTGCCTTAGATTGATTATTTTCTTTGAAATAAACATCGGTTAAAATGGGTTTTTGATGATTGCCATCAATTATAATATTCTGAACTATTTTCATTTATTAAAATATTTAACTTCTTTCTCAGTAAATGGAATGTCCGGATTTAAAATTTCTAATATCAAATTTTTTATTTCATCTATAAATGGATGTAACTTATCCAAGGTTATCTCATAATCTTTCCCTCTAGGTTCATTACTTATGTTAACACTGATAAAACCTTCACTCATGTTTTTAAAAGAAATGTTACCCGTTAATACAGACTGAATATTGATACTTTCAGGTTGTTTTAAAAATATATAAGCATATAGTAATAACTGCATTACCTTACTCTTTTTATCATCTGTTTTTATTTTATCAAATTGATTTAATTTTAGTTCAGCGCCTATGACTTTACCTGTTTTATAATCTATTATTCTTTGTTGTCCATTAAAAATATCTATTCTATCAATGTTTCCTTTTAAAATTACTGAAAAATCCAATTCATCGAAATCAAGTTGTGTTGAAAGTGTTTTTTCTATCTCAACAACACCTATTTCTGCATTGTTTTCTAAATTATTTAAATCTAAATCAAGCATTAATTCGATATACTTTTTGGCAACTTCGGTAATCAATTTATTTTTACCTGTTTGTAAATCTCCTTTTTTATAAAATTTAATAAACTGATTATCCAGTTTTTCAACATATACCTTTTTCATTGAGTTTATAGAATCTAAAGTCAAAATTGAACCGATAAAGGTTGTATAAAGTTCTTTTAGGGTTTCATGAACTATCGTTCCAAAGGTATTTAACTCCATTGTTTCTTCAAGTTCTTCCAAATCTTTTATATCTAAAATATACTTTTGATAAAACGCTATCGGATTACGTACATAAGTTGATAAAGCAGATGGAGAAATTCCTTTCTCTAATTTCAATTTAATTTTTTCAATAATTTCTGGAGTTTTCTTAATCTCAATTAATTTATTGGGATTATTATGAACTATTGGGGCAACTATAATCTGATTAATTTGAGGATAAAGAATCTCTAACTGAGTTAAAAATCTGCTTTTCTCACTTGCGCCTATAGAATCTGTTTCACTATTATAGATTAAATAAATAGCTGAAGCTCTTTGCATAAGTCTAAAAAAGTGATAAGAAAAGATTAAATCTCTTTCTACAAAGGTTGGTAGTTCAAAATGTTTTTTGATATCAAACGGAATAAATGAAATGTCTTTATTGCCAGAGGGCAATGTTCCTTCATTGACGCCGGTTATAATTAAAGTATTAAAATCTAAAACTCTCGACTCTAAAACTCCCATTATTTGCAAACCGCTTAAAGGCTCTCCTTGAAAAGAAAGGTTTTCAGTTTTTACTAATTGATTGAAAAGCTGATGTAATATTTTTAATGTTATTACATCTTTGTAGGCATCGTTTAAAACTTCTAATTCTAAAAATACGGTATTAAATCGCAAAAGATATTCTCTTTCTAATCCAACATTTACCTTTAAAAGTTCGTGTATTAATAAAAGTACACTTTTAATAATGGCAGATACATTTTCAATGTTAGCATTAAAAAAACAGCTTAAAATGGATCTATTGTCTGAATAATAAATGTCAATAAATTCTATGACATCTTCTTTTGAAAGAAATAATTTATTCTGTTTGATGATGTTTTTTTGAAAATAGGAATCAACAGATTGTAAATCTTTATTGCTTAATTTTAATAAATAAGACTGTCTAAAGAAGTTGATAACATCATTATAATAAAAAAAAGCTTGGTTTTCACCTTCTTGATTTTTAGGATTAATTAGTGAAAATAAATTTTCAAAAAGCTGTTTTGCAGGAACAGAATTTAAAGGTAACCCCATCGTAATATTAACTTGTTGCACCTCAGGTGGAAGTGAATTTAAGGCAACAGGTAGTAAATTTTCATCAGCAAGTATTAAAGCTGTTTTATTATAATTAGATAATTTCTGAAGAATTTCACCTGCATATTTTAATTGAGAAACCTTTTTAGGAATTCCAATTACGTGCAAATCGTTCGTTATTGGTTGTCCTTCTTCAACCCATAAAAAAGGATTTTTTTTATAATAATTCCAATCGTTTTGATATTTCTTTAAAAAATGTCCGATATTAAATTTTGAGTCCAACATTTCTTTATTAATATCCCAATAAACTGATGCTAAATTGTGTTCTAACAGTTCTTGAAAAATAGTTTCTTCGGCTTTGTTTAACGCATTAAAGCCCGCAAATACAAAATGATGACTTTGATGATTGTTTATAAAATTTTGAATATTATGAACGGCCTCTCGATACAGCATTCCTTGATATCCTATTTTCTTTTCCAATAATAGATTATAAAGTTGGTTATAATAGGTTTGCAAATAATCAAAAAAAGTGAGGTATTTTGAACTTAAAGGTGTTTGAGGATTCCAATCTTCTATTCTATTTAAATCGCTTAAATTTTGAAAAATGGTTTTTGGAGAAATTAAATGTCTGTCTATTTCATTAAAATCATTTAAAGCAATGGTTGCCCATTCATAAAATTTATCAAAAGAATCAATTTCCTCTTTGTAATTATCTTTATAGATATTATAAAATTCAAATAATAAATGAATATTATCTATCAATTGCAATTCTGAAATTTCAATAATAAACTCTTCAATACTAATTATTCGAGGTAAAAAAGTGGTCGTTTTAAATTGTTCTTTAAAAGCCTCTTTCATAAATAATCCCGCTCTATGAGAAGGTAAAATTATAGTACACTGAGTTAAGGGTATATTTTTTTGAAGAACCGTTTCAACAACTTTTGTAATAAAAGATTTCATAGATTTTTTCTTGATTCTATAAAAATAAAAAAGCCTTTCCAATTGGAAAGGCTTTTTAAAATAATTTAAAGTAATTTATTGTTTATTTACAGAAACAACTACTTTACGATTTTGTAAATAGGGTTTGCCGGTAAGTTCACCATTACCTACTGCTTCAATCGCAACATCTTTAAGAGCTTCATTTTTCATTAATAAAGCTTTTACAGCCTCAGCTCTTTGAAGAGATAGTTTCTTGTTTAAACGCTCAGTACCTTCTTCAGAAGCGTAACCATCAACTTTAACGGTAATTGAATTAACCTTTCCTTTATAAGCTATAACTTCATTTAAGATTGATTTGAAAGTGTCAGAATTCTCAACTTTATTAGTTCCGATTAACTTTGCACTACCTTGTTTAAAATTGTCTAAAGTAACTGCATTAAAAGTTGGCCATGGACAACCTCCGTTTTCTTTAGGACCAGCTTCTTTAGGGCATTTATCATCTTTATCTAATGTTCCGTCACCATCTGTATCTGGCCAAGGACAACCTTTATTTTCTTTCGGGCCTGCAACTGTTGGGCAAGCGTCATCTTTATCTAATACTCCATCATTATCAGTATCTGGACAGCCATTATTAGCTTTAGTTCCTTTTTCTTTTGGACAAGCATCTAAATTATCAGGAATACCATCACCATCAGTATCAGGGCAGCCTTGGAATTCAGCTAAACCTGCAACATTTGGACAAGTGTCTTCTGAATCTTGAATACCATCTCCGTCAGTATCAGGACATCCTTTAAATTGTGGTAAACCAGGAACTTCAGGACATAAATCAAACTTGTCATATATTCCATCTTTATCAGTGTCTTTACCTCCAAATTTAATTACTAAGCCAGCTGAGTGTTGTAAATGATTTTTTTCTAAATAGAAATCATTAAATACGTGTTTGCCAGAAGTTTGAAAATTTAAACCTATATTTTCGTTAAACCAAAGATTAAATCCTGCGCCAGCATTAAAAGTACCGGTTCCATCAGAATCAACCCAGGTATATCCGCCTCCTAGTAATATATATGGATCAAAGAAACTAGTTTGCCCCACTAAATTATTTAGATCATATTTAAAATGTCCATCTAGAGCAAAGAATGATACAGCCGAAACATCTACTTTTCCTATTTTAGTAATTTCGTTAACGGTACCTACTGCTTCAAAAGTAAAACCATCATCAATATATTTTCCAATACTTAATCTAGAAATTGAAGGAATAACATTCCAGTCTTTAACTCTAACAAAATCTTCGATTTTTTTAGTTCCGGGCTCGTGAATCGCATTGGCTCCAAATCCGATTACCCATGGGTTATTCGCGTCCTGTGCATTTAAACCGGTTAGGACTACCGTAAAAATTAATACAAAGGTTAATGTAATTTTCTTCATGTTTATTATTTATTTAGTTAAACTTAAAAAAAGCCACTCTAAAAAGAGTGGCTTTTTATTTAATTATTAAAAATTCTTATTTTTTAAGTGTTATTTCTGTACGTCTATTGTTAGCTTTTCCAGCTTTTGTGGCATTAGTATCTATTGGCATACTTTCTCCAAAACCAACAGTTGTTAATCTATCTGCATTGATACCATTAGAAATTAAATAATCTCTAACAGCACTTGCTCTACTTTCAGATAATAATTGGTTTGATTTATCTGAACCAACATTATCTGTATGTCCTGCAATAACAAAATCAGCTTCTGGATATTCTTTAAATATTGTAGTCATTGCTTTTAAAATGTCAAAAGCTTCTTTTTTGAAAGATGATTTACCCGTTTCAAACAAGATAGTTCTTGCATAACTGTTTAATTTTGCCAAAACCTCTACAGTTGGAACCACTGGGCAACCATTGTTAGATGCTGGCCCTTTTACTGTTGGACACGCATCATCTTTATCTAAAACGCCATCTCCGTCTGTATCAGGCCAAGGACAACCTTTATTGGCTGCTGGACCTGCCACTTTAGGACATGCATCATCTTTATCAACTACACCATCTCCATCTGTATCTGGACAACCTTTATTTGCTTTACTTCCTTTTTCTGTTGGGCAAGCGTCATCTTTATCAGCAATACCATCTCCGTCAGTATCAGGACAGCCTTGGAATTCAGCTAAACCAGCAACGTTTGGGCAAGCATCATCTTTATCAGCAATACCGTCACCGTCAGTATCAGGACAACCATTAAATGCAGCTAATCCAAAAATGTCTGGACAAGCATCATCTTTATCATAGATTCCATCTTTATCCGTGTCTTTTCCACCAAATTTAATTACCAAACCAGCAGAATGCTGTAAATGGTTTTTTTCTAAATAGAAATCATTGAATACATGTTTTCCAGCAGATTGAAAATTCAAACCTACATTTTCATTAAACCAAAGGTTAAATCCGGCACCTGCATTAAATGTTCCGGTTCCGTCAGAATCAACCCAGGTATATCCGCCTCCTAAAAACATATATGGATCGAAGAACCCTGTTTTACCAATTATATTATTGATATCATATTTAAAATGACCGTCTAAAGCAAAAAAGGATACGGAAGAAACTTCTTCTCTTCCTATTTTAGTAATTTCATTTACAGAGGCGGCAGCTTCAAAAGTAAAACCATCATCTATATATTTTCCTACACTTAATCTAGAAATTGACGGAATTATATTCCAATCTTGAACCCTAATTAAATCTTTCTGAAATGGATCTTTGGTTATTTTTTTTGCCAACATAGGTTCGTGAATCGCATTTGCTCCAAATCCAATTACCCAGGGATTGTTTGCATCTTGCGCTTGAAGATTATTTGCTCCAATCATTATCAAAGCAAAAATGAATAGCTTGATTTGTTTCATTTTTTTAATTTTTAAGTTATAGCATTAGTAAAAATAATGTGAATTTTTCAATTAGCAAATACGAATATACAAAATATTATGATTTTTACTGTAAATAAAGCAAATTAAGCTATAATCTTTAACTCTTTACCAACTTTTACAAATGAATAAATAGCTTTATCCAGATTTTCTCTAGAATGTGCTGCTGATAATTGAACTCTAATTCTGGCTTTTCCTTTAGGAACTACTGGAAAAAAGAATCCAATTACATAAATTCCTTCATCTAATAATTTATTGGCCATATTCTGAGCTAGTTTAGCATCATACAACATTACGGGAACGATTGCAGAATCGCCTTCAACGATATCAAAACCCGCCTCTTTCATACCTTTTTTGAAATAGTCAGTATTTTTTTCAAGTTTATCTCTTAAGCTGGTATTATTAGAAAGCAGATCAAACACTTTTAAGGAAGCACCAACAATGGCCGGCGCCAATGAATTTGAAAATAAATAAGGTCTTGATCGTTGACGCAACAACTCAATAATTTCTTTTTTCCCGGTAGTGTAACCTCCCATAGCGCCTCCTAAAGCTTTGCCTAAAGTACCTGTAACTATATCAACACGACCCATAACATTTTTAAGTTCTAACGTTCCTCTTCCCGTTTTACCAATAAACCCAGCCGCATGACATTCATCAACCATTACTAAAGCATCGTACTTATCGGCTAAATCACATATTTCATCAAGTTTGGCAACAATACCATCCATAGAAAACACCCCATCTGTTACAATAATTTTAAAGCGATGTTGTTTTTTATTTGCCTCAATCAATTGCTCTTCTAAAGAAGCCATATCATTATTTTTATACCTGTAACGATTAGCTTTACACAAACGAACACCATCAATAATTGACGCGTGGTTTAACTCATCAGAAATAATTGCATCATCATCTGAGAAAAGTGGTTCAAAAACCCCACCGTTGGCATCAAAGGCAGCTGCGTATAAAATAGTATCTTCGGTTTGGTAAAAATCGGCTATTTTTTGTTCTAACTGCTTGTGAATATCTTGCGTTCCGCAAATGAAACGAACCGATGACATTCCAAATCCATGAGTATCCATAGTGTCTTTTGCCGCTTTTATAACTTCTGGATTATTTGACAATCCTAAATAGTTATTAGCGCAAAAATTGATCACCTCCTCGCCTGTTGAAATTTTAATAACTGCATCTTGTGAAGTTGTAATAATTCTTTCTGATTTATACAAACCTGCTTCTTTAATTTCTTGAAGCTCATTTTGTAAATATTCTTTAATTTTTCCGTACATAATTGATATTTTTTTACAAATTTAATAATATGAATTGAGAGTTAGTGCAACTAATCAACTTCTTTTATGGTTATCGATTCGTTGATATAAACCAATAATTTTGATGTTACAGAGAATCCCATTTGCTGAACGTAATAAGCGTATTTATTGATTTGATCTAAATGTGTTTCTAGTTCTTTTCCGGTTTTATAATCGATAATGATAGCTTGATTTTGAGCATTGACTACAATTCTATCTGGAATTATTATTTCTCCAGCATCAGTTAAAATTTCCCTTTCGTTAAATATGGATAGATTATGTTGATAATACGTATTTAAACTTGAGTGATTTACAATGTTTTTCAGCAAGTCAAAAAATATTGCTACTTCTTGAGCAGATATAAAACCTCTATTTCTGGCGTATTTTAATACAGAATCAACATCATCTTCTGTATTTATTTGAGACAATAACTGATGAATTTTATTGCCATAAATGGATGCTTCTTGTACAGTTGTTCCCCACCATTTTGATGAAGTTGTTACAATATTTATTTGTTTATCTGTAATTGATGAACCAATAAACTGTTCTTGTGCAATTGTTTTAACAGTATTTTCAATTTGAGGAACTTGGTCTTTGACTTTTATTTTTATTTTATTAGCATTACCAATTTCGTAAACCAAATTTTCACTAGCAACAGTGTTTGGGGTACTATTTTTTAAAAAACTTTTTAATAAATCGCTATATAATTTAACACCTTCAGATTCCTTTTTAGCATCAGAAATAACGTATAATTGCTCTATAGCCCTTGTAAATGCAACATACAATAAGTTAAAATTATCTAATGCTAAGGCATCTTGACGTTCTTGATAAAGTTGCACTCCTATATTTTCAATATTTATAATTTGCTGTGTTAATGGTACTTTTATTGTTGGCAAGCCATCAAAATCATTTTCAGGAAGTGAGGGAATCCATGTTTGACCATTTAATTCTTTTCTGATTTCTAAATCAAACGGAAATATAACAATAGGAAATTCTAATCCTTTAGCTTTATGAACGGTCATAATTCTGACCGCATTGATATTTTCTGGAGCTATAATGCTCAAATTTTCTTTTTGTAATTCCCACTCATTTAAAAACCCTTGAAGATTGTTCGATTCTTTTGATTGAAAATCGAGTAAAAAATCTAAAAAATATTGAATATAGGCATCAGAAGTTGGTGCTAAATTAAATACTTGAATCAAATATTCTGTAGCTTCATACAATGATTTTTGAAGGAATTTT
>JAMPYA010000065.1 GCA_023700885.1 Flavobacteriaceae bacterium | reverse complement strand
GATTAAAAGATTAAAAGATTAAAAGATTAAAAGATTAAAAGATTAAAAGATTAAAAGATTAAAAGATTAAAAGATTAAAAGATTAAAAGATTAAAAGCATTAAACTTTAAACTTTAAACTTTAAACAATAACATGTACCTTTCCATTAAATGAACAACAAGTCAAAAAAAAAGATTTTAATAGCGCCACTTAATTGGGGATTAGGACACACAACGCGATGTATCCCTATTATTACTGCATTGTTAAAAAATGATTTTGAACCTATCTTAGCTTCGGATGGAGATGCTTTGAAATTACTGCAGCTAGAATTTCCTCATTTAAAAAGTTTTATCTTGCCATCTTATAATATTACGTATCCAAAGAATGGAAAAATTCGGTGGCATTTATTAAAACAATTACCGCATATTTTAAAAACGATGAACAAAGAACATCGTTTAGTTCAAGAAATTATTAGGCAAGAAAATATTAGCGGAATCATTTCTGATAACAGATTCGGTATGTTTTCAAAAAAAATTCCATCAGTTTATATCACGCATCAATTAACCATTTTATCAGGTTTTACAACTTTTTTATCTACTTATTTTCATCAAAAAATCATTAGTAATTTTGATGAATGTTGGATTCCAGATACAGAAGAAAAGCCAAATCTTACCGGAAAATTAGGTCATTTGAAAGATTCTGCTTTAAACATAAAATATATTGGTGTTTTAAGTCGATTAGAGAAAAAAGTGCTGCCAATAAAATACAATTTGATGGTAATTCTCTCAGGACCAGAACCACAAAGAACTTTTCTTGAAGAAAAACTAATTTCAGCATTAAAAAATTACGAAGAAAAAGTCGTTTTCATAAGTGGAAAAATTGAATCTGAACAGAAAAAGGAACAAATAGGTAATGTTACTTTCTATAATTTTATGCAAACCGATGAATTAGAAAAAACATTTAACGAAAGTAAATTTGTTCTTTGCCGTTCTGGTTATACAACCGTTATGGATTTGGCAAAACTAGAGAAAAAAGCATTTTTTATTCCAACACAAGGTCAATTTGAACAGGAATTTTTAGCCAAAAAATACAAACGTGAAGGTATTTTTCCGATGGCGAAACAAGATGATTTTAAAATTTCAAATTTGGATGAACTACCAAATTACAGTGGATTTAAAGTTCAAACTAATCAAATAAACCTTAACTTATTTGATGTATTTATTTAGTTACTTTTTTGAAGGGAAATGGTAAAAGTACTTCCTTTGCCAAACTCACTTTGAGCAGTTACTGTTTCATGATGAGCTTCTATAATATGTTTTACAATAGATAAACCCAAACCAGAACCGCCTTGTTCTCTAGATCGACTTTGATCTACTCTATAAAATCGTTCAAAAACACGTGGCAAAGATTCTGGTTTAATCCCTTCACCATTATCTTTAAAAATCACCTTTACTTTATTTCCTTCTGTCTGAATTGAAACTATTGCCCAACCATCTTGTTTTCCATATTTAATAGCATTTACCAGGATATTTATCAATACTTGTTCAATACGTTCTTGGTCTGCATTTACCCAAACAGGAAAATCATAAGATTTATCAAAATGTAATTTAACATTTCGTTTTTTAGCTTTCATTTCTAACAAATCAAATACATTTTGAATCAAGTTTACCATATCAAAATGCGAATAATTTAGTTTGAGTTCTTCAGATTCTAAACCGGCAATCAATTCTAAATCTTTAGTAATATAAATAAGTCGCTCTACTCCTTTTCCAGCACGTTCTAAATATTTTGTACGCACTTCTTTATCTTTAATGGCTCCATCTAATAAAGTTAAAATATAACCTTGAACCGTGAATAAAGGGGTTTTTAACTCATGTGAAATATTACCTAAAAATTCACGTCTGTATTTTTCTCTTTCATTTAAAACATCTACTTCTTGTCTTTTTTCATCAGCAAATTTTTGAACTTCACGAGAAAGCGATTCCATATCTGAGGGACCTTGGTCTTTTTTTATTTCGGATGAATTTGAACTGCCAACAGCCTCAAAAATGCGACCAATTCTATTAAAAATTAATCGCTCTACTCTATATTGAATGATGACAAAAGATGATAAAAAAATGAGGATTGCAAACTCAACAACAAAATCTACATGAATAGTATCATAGAAAAAATACATCAAAATAATCAGCATGATAGTAGTAAAAAAAGTCAACATTAAAGCCGAGCCGAATGAAAAACCATATGATTTTTTGAACTTCTTTTTCATCTGTTTATATTTATTTTTTAGTTCGACAAGCTCACTATAAATTTTATTTGTCAGATGGAACGCCCATAATCATTTCCCTGTTTGTCAATTAAAATTGTCATGGGCGTTTCATTTATTTCGGACTTATAAAACGATATCCAACTCCTTTGATAGTAGCTACAAGATTTTCGCCAATTTTTTCTCTAATTTTTCTGATGTGTACATCAATAGTTCGTTCGCCAACAATTACTTCATTACCCCAAACGGTTTCTAATATTTCATTTCTGTTAAAAATACGTTCTGAGTCGGAAGCTAATAACGCAAGTAATTCAAATTCTTTTTTCGGAAAATCGATTAAATTATTATTGATATTTACCTGATAACGCTCTTTATTGATAATTAAATTACCAAATGATAATATATTTTTGTTATTACTTATTGAAGAAACTCTACGCAACAAGGCTTTAACTTTGCTCACCAATATTTTTGGTTTGATGGGTTTGGTAATATAATCATCAGCTCCGGCATCAAAACCTGAAATTTGAGAAAATTCTTCACTCCTTGCCGTAAAGAAAGCGATGAGCACATTTTCTAAACCCGTTATTTTTCTAAGGTTTTTACAAGCTTCAAGTCCGTTCATTTCAGGCATCATCACATCTAATAAAATCAAATGAGGTTGGTGTGCTTGAGCTTGTTTAATAGCTTCTTTGCCATTGTTGGCTTTATAAATAGTATAACCTTCATGGGCTAAATTATACCCAACAATTTCCAGAATATCCGGTTCGTCATCAACCAATAATATTTTTATTGAACTATTCTTCATCGTTTTATAAAGTGCAAAAATACGGCTAAAGGTAAAGAAAATACAACAATTTGATCTATGAAAACCTTTACTTTTAATTTTTATTAATTACCAGAACCGTTTCTTATGTGCAGGTAGTTAATAGCCAAGAATATGGGAGACCAATTGATTCATGGTCATCAACCTCTTATCAATCTTATTTAATAGCAATTTACCATAAAGGCATTACAAGTGTAGATTTAAGAAGTTATCCGGTACAATTTGTTATAGAAAACTTATAACCGACAACATTTTAACATTAAAACTTTTTAACTTTCTAACATTGAAAGCTCGAACCACCTTTCTTCTTTGGTTTCTAATGCAGTAATAATATCCTGTAGTTTTTGAGTGTGGATATAAAGATTTTCATGAGTTATTTTCCCATCAACCAATTCTTGTTCTAATTGTTTTTTTTGTAATTCGAGTTTGGTAATTTCTTTTTCCAATTGTTGAAATTCTTGTTGTTCTTTATAACTCAACTTTTTGGGAGCAACTTTTAAGCGCGTATCGCCTTTTTTAACAGTTTCTTCTTTGGGTTGCGAGGCTTCATAAACGCGATAATCGGTATAGTTTCCTGGGAAAATATCAATAACACCATCGCCTTTGAACACAAATAATTCATCCACAATTTTATCCATAAAATAACGATCGTGTGTTACCACCATTATATTTCCAGGGAAATCGAGCAAGAAGTTTTCTAAGACATTTAAGGTTAAAATATCGAGGTCGTTGGTAGGTTCATCCAAGATTAAAAAATTCGGATTTTGAATTAATACTGTACACAAATACAAGCGTTTTTGTTCGCCGCCCGATAGTTTTTCTACATAATCATGTTGTTTTTTATGTGTAAATAAAAAACGTTCTAGCAATTGTCCGGCGCTGATACTTCTTCCTTTAGTGAGCGGAATATAGTCACCAAATTCTTTAATCACTTCAATAACACGTTGTCCGGGTTTTACTACAATTCCGTCTTGGGTATAAAAACCCATTTTAACCGTTTCGCCAATAATTACTTTTCCGGCAGTTGGTTTAATTTGTTCGGTAATCAGTTTCAGAAAAGTCGTTTTGCCTGTTCCATTTTTACCAATAATTCCGATACGTTCCCCTTTTTTAAAGACATAATCAAAAGGTTTAATGATGGTATTATTTGCATATTTTTTTGAGACTTTATGGAGTTCAATAATTTTACTACCCAAACGTTCCATATTAATTTCTAGTTGCACTTTGTGTTCGTTTCTGCGTTTGTGTGCTTGCTCTTTAAGGATGTAAAAATCGTCTTGGCGCGATTTAGATTTGGTAGTTCGTGCTTTTGGCTGTCGGCGCATCCACTCTAATTCGGTAGAAAATAAATTTTTAGCTTTATCAACTTCTGATTGTTCTTGTGCAATGCGTTCGGCTCTTTTTTCTAGAAAATAAGCGTAATTTCCTTTATATCGATAAATAATTCCATTGTCTAATTCGATAATTTCATTGCAGGCATTTTCTAAAAAATAACGGTCGTGTGTAACCATTAAAATAGTGAAATTTTCTTTTGCAAAAAACTTTTCGAGCCATTCAATCATATCTAAATCAAGGTGATTGGTAGGCTCATCCAACAATAATAAATCAGGTCTTTGCAACAAAGCGATTGCTAAAGAAAGTCTTTTTTTCTGTCCACCAGAAAGTGTTCCAACAGTTTGGTCGAGTTGCTCTAATTTCAACATCGATAAAATTTGCTTAAACTGATTTTCTAAATCCCAAGATTGGTGCATATCCATCAAATCAAATGCTTTTTGATAAGCAATTTCATCTTCAGGATTTAATAAGGCCTTTTCGTACTGCTCAATAATTTTGAGTAACGGATTATCGGCACTAAAAATAGCTTCACTAATAGTGAGATGATCATCAAAAAAATCATCCTGCGATAAATAGGCAATTTTCAATCCTTTTCGGTTGATAACTTGTCCACTATCAGGCACATCTCTACCCGCAATAATATTGAGTAAAGAGGTTTTTCCACTGCCATTTTTAGCGATGAACCCAATTTTTTGACCTTGATTAATGCCAAAAGAGATCTCTTGAAAAAGGGTTAAAGCGCCAAAGGATTTTGAAATGTTTTCGACCGACAAATAATTCATTCAGAAATTTTTTACAAAGTAAGCACTAATTTTCGTAACCTAAGTAAATTATAGTAATTTAGAAATCGAAATGAAACCTATTATCAACATCAAAAAATTAAGTGTTTCTTTTGAAACAGACTCACAGAAAACGACGGTAGTTAAGGCTATTTCTTTTGACATAAACGAAAATGAAATTGTCGGAATTGTGGGAGAATCGGGAAGTGGAAAATCAATTACTTCTTTAGCTTTAATGGGATTATTGCCGCACAATGCGCTTGTTGAAGGTGAAATTTTATTTGAAAATGTTTCACTTCATAAAAAATCAAATCAAGCATGGAGAAAAATTAGAGGTCATCAAATTGCGATGATTTTTCAAGAACCGATGAGCTCTTTAAATCCGAGTTTAAGTTGCGGATTTCAGGTAAAAGAGATGATTTTACAACATCAAAACATTTCAGATGCAGCAGCAAAAAAGTGCGTAATTGAATTATTCGAACAGGTAAAACTTCCAAGAGTTTCATCACTATATAATCAATATCCACATCAAATTTCGGGCGGACAAAAGCAACGGGTTATGATTGCGATGGCTATTGCCAATCAGCCAAAATTGTTAATTGCCGATGAACCAACCACAGCCTTAGATGTTACCGTTCAACAGCGTATAATTGATTTGCTAAAAGAATTACAAGCTCAAAACGGTATGAGTATATTGTTTATTTCACATGATTTAACCTTAATTTCAGAAATTGCGCAACGGGTTTTGGTGATGAAAGATGGTGAAATTGTAGAACAAGGAACGGTTAATGAAGTTTTTAAACATCCAAAACATCCGTACACAAAAGCGTTGATTAATTCTAAACCTAAATTAAACGAGCGTTTAAAAATATTACCTACAGTTCAAAACTTTTTAAAAAACGATTTTTTACCCGAAGTTATTACAAAAGAAAATCGACAAAAAAAGCAGGAACAATTATATGCGCAAACACCTTTGCTAAGTATTAAAAATCTTAAAAAATATTATAAAATAGATAAAGGTTGGTTTCAGCCTCACGATATTGTAAAAGCTGTTGATGATATAGATTTAAATATATATGAAGGTGAAACGGTTGGTTTAGTAGGTGAATCCGGTTGTGGAAAAACAACTTTAGGAAGAACCATTCTGAATTTGGAAAAACCAACAGCGGGCGAACTATTTTATAAAGGAATTGATATTACCACACTAAAAGATTCTGATTGGAAAGTTTTAAGAAAAGAAATACAACTTATTTTTCAAGACCCGTACGCCTCTTTGAATCCGAGAATTACCATTGGAAAGGCCATTTTAGAGCCGATGAAAGTACATCAAATTCACAAGTCAGATAAAGAAAGAAAATTAGCCGTTGTTGAACTGCTTAAAAAAGTAGGATTAAATGAAACTCATTATTCTAGATATCCACACGAGTTTTCTGGAGGGCAACGACAAAGAATTGGAATTGCAAGAGCCATTGCACTACATCCCAAATTAATTATTTGCGATGAATCTGTTTCTGCGCTTGATGTTTCTGTTCAAGCGCAAGTTTTAAATCTGTTAAATCAACTAAAAGATGAATTTCAGTTTACCTATTTATTTATCTCGCATGATTTGGCTGTGGTTAAATATATGTCAGATCAAATGGTGGTGATGCATCAAGGGAAAATTGTAGAAAAAGGAGAGGCTGATGGCATTTATGAAGATCCTCAAAATGAATACACCAAAAAACTGATTAACTCCATTCCTAAAGGAATATAAGGACTTATCAACATTTAGAAATTACGGCAGATGTTGTATATTGCAATCCATTTAAAAAAATGCAAAAATGAAAATAATAGTGCCCATGGCGGGTATTGGCTCGCGATTAAGACCACATACTTTAACAGTACCAAAACCTTTAACACTGATTGCCGGAAAGCCAATTGTACAGAGATTGGTTGAAGATATTTCTAAAGTTGTCAATCAAAAAATTGATGAAATAGCATTTATTATTGGACCTGTTGCCAAAGGATTTCCATCAAATACGGAAGAACAATTATTGGCAATAGCTGAAAATTTAGGTACCAAAGGAAGCGTTTTTATTCAGGAAGAAGCTTTAGGAACCGCTCATGCTATTTATCAGGCAGCTTCAGTTTTAAACGGATCTTGTGTTGTTGCCTTTGCTGACACGCTGTTTAAAGCCGATTTTAAATTAGACGCCACTGCCGATGGAGTTATTTGGGTAAAACAAGTAGAAAATCCGAAAGCTTTTGGAGTTATCAAAATAAAAGATGGAAAAATAACTGATTTTGTAGAAAAACCACAAGAATTTGTGTCAGATTTGGCTATTATCGGTATTTATTATTTTAAAAAGGGGGAGATTCTTTTAAAAGAAATTCAGTATTTATTAGACAATGATATCCAAGAAAAAGGAGAATATCAATTAACCAATGCTTTAGAAAATATGAAAGCTAAAGGTTTATCTTTTGTGCCTGGTCAAGTAGCGGAATGGATGGATTGTGGCAACAAAGATGTAACTGTTTTAACTAATAAAAAAGTACTGGAGTTTACACATCTAGACGGAGAAAACTTGGTTTCATCTGATATTGAACTAGAAAATGCAGAAATTATTCAGCCTTGTTATGTTGGTTCAGGTGTGAAGTTGAGAAATGCAAAAATTGGTCCGTATGTTTCTTTAGGCGAAGGTTGTGTAGTAGAAAATTCAACAATTGAAAATTCTCTTATTCAGCAAAAAACACAGATTTCAAACGCGCACTTATTTAATGCAATGATTGGTAGTAATGCTATTTTTAATGGTAAATTTACTTCGGTAAGCATCGGTGATTATTCAGAATTAACATAAAGTATTTGGCAAGATTGTTGTTTAAACGATTTAAATCGATTATTAAATGCGGATAGTTTTTAAAGTTTTAATTATTTCATTAGTTTTAATAACAACTTCATGTGGAAGCAAAAAAGCAATAGCCGATCATTTTATTGCAAAACCTTTATCTGTAGATAAAATTGTTAAAAACTACCATCAAAATATTTTTCAAAAAAACACGGTAAAAGCCAGAATTAAAGTAGATTATCACGATCAAAAAACAGCACAAAGTTTTATTGCTAATCTTAGAATGGAAAAAGATAAAGCCATTTGGATTACCGCAACAGTGTTAGGAATTCCGTTGGTAAAAGCATTGATTACTCCTGAAAAGGTAAGTTATTACGAAAAAATTAATGAAACCTATTTTGAAGGCGATTTTACTGTACTTTCTGATTGGCTTGGCACAGAATTAGACTTTGATAAACTTCAAAATTTATTGTTAGGACAAACCATTTCACCTATTGATAATAAAAATTTTGAGGTTTCGCTAGATGAAAATGCGTATATGATGAAAAATCATACAATACAACAAATGATTTCGTTTTTATACTGGATCAATCCGCAGCATTTTAGAGTAAACAAACAAATGGTTATACATCCTTATAAAGAACAATATTTAAGTGTTGTTTATAAAAAATATGACGTAATAAATAATGAGTATTTTCCAAATACTATTGTTATTGAAGCAGTAGAATCCCAAAAATTAACTAAAATTGAACTGGAGTTTAAAACGGTTGAATTTAACGAGCTATTAACTTTTCCTTTTGAAATTCCGAATGGATATAAACCCGTGCAATTGAATTAATGAAGTCAAAAATTAAATATACTTTGTTCATAATTTCCTTTTTTATATTAGGAAATGTATTTGCACAAGCCGATCGCAAAAAATTGGAAGAGCAACGCATCAGTCTTCAAAATGAAATTAAAACCATCAATAGCCTACTTTTTAAGACTAAAAAAGAAGAAAAAAATCTGGTTTCTCAAGTAAATAATTTATCACAAAAAATTAAAGTTCGGTCAAAATTAATAAGTACTATTAACGAAGAAGCTAATGCTATTAATAAGGAAATAAGAAAAAATGAACGCCAAATTAAAGATTTAGAATTTGAATTAAATATTCTTAAAAGAGATTATGCGGATATGATTTTTAGATCCTATAAAAGCAAATCTAAACATAGTCGTTTAATGTTTGTATTATCATCAGAAAACTTCAATCAAGCATACAGAAGATTTCAGTATATGAAGCAATACACACAATATCGAAAAAAACAAGGGGAAGAAATTCAACGAAAAACTAACAGATTATTAGGTTTAACCGATACTTTAAAAGTTAAAAAAGCAGATAAAATAATCTTGTTAAATGAGAAGAAAACCGAACAAGAAAAAATTGAACAAGAGAAAAAATCACAAGAAAAATTAATAACTCAGGTTAAGAAAAAAGAAAAACAATACGTTGCTCAGATACGAGCCAAAGAAAAAGAAGAACGCAGAATAGACGCTCAAATAGAGCGCTTAATTAGAGATGAAATTGCAAAAGCTAATAAAAAATCTGGTGGAACTGAAACAGAAATTAAAACAAGTAGTGGATTTATTTTAACGGCAGAAGCAAAAGCATTGGCCTCAAAATTTACCGAAAATAGAGGAAAACTTCCTTGGCCAGTTGTAAAAGGATTGGTAGTTAGAGGTTATGGTACACAACCGCATCCAACCTTGCCTGGAATTACAGTTGAAAGCAACGGTATTTTTATTGCCACAGAAGAAGGTTCTAAAGCGAGAACTGTTTTTGAAGGAACCGTTTTAGCCATACAATCTGTTAGTGGACAATTTGCCGTTTATATACAACATGGTAATTATATATCGATTTACAATAATCTGGAGCAAGTGTATGTTAAAAAAGGTGATAAAGTGGGAACCAAACAAGATATAGGATTAATTCATACAGATAGAGTTACAGATAAAACCATTTTAAAATTTCAGATGTGGAGAGATACCCATCGCGAAAATCCGACTAGCTGGATTTATAATATGTAAATTTATTCCTCTTCTTCAATAGTTCTAATTCCTTCCTTAGGTAAAGGTTTTTCTAGTGATCTATATTTTTC
>JAMPYA010000064.1 GCA_023700885.1 Flavobacteriaceae bacterium | reverse complement strand
TTAAATTATCATACAATTTAAAACTATCATTTAAAATTTTTAAGGCAATTTCCCTATTTAAAAAATCTTCAACCACCACAGTTTTATGTTCCAATTTTTTATAATCTTCAAAGAAGTTTCTCAATTCTGAAATAAAATGTTGAGGCAATTCTGAAATATCATTGATATGACTCACACTAGGATCACCTACTGCTACTGCAATAATTTTATCGTCTGCTTCTCCTCCGTCTAACATTCGCATTACACCTATGACTTTAGCGGGAACAATACACAAAGGAACCACATCAATTTGTGACAAAATTAGGATATCTAGTGGGTCTTTATCATCGCAATAGCTCTGCGGTATAAATCCGTAATTGGCAGGATAATACACAGATGAATACAATACTCTGTCTAGCTTTAACAATCCACTTTCTTTATCTAATTCATATTTAGCTCTGGTTCCTTTAGGAATTTCAATAATACCATTTACAATATTTGGCAATTGATCTCCTGGAGATACATGATGCCACGGATTAAAATTAGTAGACATAGTAGTTACATTTATATATTATTACAAAATTAAAAAAACAACAATTGTTATAAACGGTATTATCTAATATTTATTTTGATAAAAAAATCCCGCTTTTGCGGGATTATAAAATTTATTTAGCTATGTTTACTGCTCTAGTTTCTCTAATTACGGTCACCCTTACCTGACCAGGATAAGTCATATCATTTTGAATTTTTTGGGTAATGTTAAACGATAACTCAGATGCTTTAGCATCGTTTATTTTATCGCTTTCGACCAAAACCCGCAACTCTCTACCAGCCTGAATGGCATAGGCAGATTGCACTCCTGGAAAACTATAAGCCACTTCTTCTAAATCTTTTAAACGTTGGATATATGAATCTAACACTTGTCTTCTAGCTCCCGGACGTGCACCTGAAATAGCATCACAAACCTGTACAATAGGAGCAATTAATGTTTTCATTTCCACCTCATCGTGATGAGCACCAATAGCATTGCAAATATGTGGTTTTTCACCATATTTCTCTGCCCATTCCATACCTAATAAGGCGTGTGGTAAATCACTTTCCATTTCAGGAACTTTTCCAATATCGTGTAACAATCCGGCACGTTTGGCAGCTTTGGCATCCAAGCCTAATTCTGCAGCCATTACACCACATAAATTAGCCACTTCACGTGAGTGTTGTAATAAATTTTGTCCGTATGATGAACGGTATTTCATTCGTCCGATGATTTTAATCAACTCTGGATGTAATCCATGAATTCCTAAATCGATAACCGTACGTTTACCAACATCAATTATTTCTTGTTGAATTTGTTTTTCTATTTTTTTTACGACTTCTTCTATACGAGCAGGATGGATTCGACCATCAGTTACTAAACTATGTAACGATAAACGTGCAACTTCTCTTCTAACCGGATCAAAACAGGATAAAATAATAGCTTCTGGAGTATCATCAACTATGATTTCTACGCCTGTAGCAGCCTCTAAAGCTCTTATATTTCTACCTTCACGACCAATAATTCTTCCTTTAACATCATCAGATTCCAGGTTAAATACCGATACACAATTTTCTACTGTTTGCTCTACACCAATGCGTTGAATGGTATTAATAACAATCTTTTTAGCATCTTGTTGTGCTGTTAATTTAGCCTCTTCTAAAGTATCTTGAATATAACTCATGGCATTAGCCCGAGCTTCTTCTTTTAAAGATTCTGTTAATTCTTTTTTGGCATCTTCTGCAGAATAACCGGAAATTAACTCTAGTTGTTCTACTTGCTTGCGGTGTAACTTTTCGAGTTCTAGGTTCTTTTTCTCAAAGTATTCTGACTTATTATCGAGTTCAGTACTTTTTGTTTCAAGTTCTACAACTAGTTTTTTATGCTGATCTAATATTTGTGAAACCTGAGATTCTTTATCTCTGATTCTCTTTTCTGCTTCAGCCGTTTTTTTCTCTCTAGCTATAATTACTTTTTCGTGTTCAGACTTCAGTTCAATAAATTTCTCTTTAGCCTGTAAAATTTTATCTCGCTTTAAAGCTTCAGCTTCTTGATTGGCCTCTCTTAAAATATTTAGAGCCTCTTTTCTGGTGCTCTTTTTAATCTTATTGGCTCTGCTTTTCTCATAAAAGTGAGCTAAAACGGCTCCGACTCCAATCCCAACTCCAATCCCTATAACTATTAATAAAATATTTTCCATATGTATTGTTTTAATAAAAAAAGCCCACATTAGAATGGAATTGTAAACTCCATATGACAGGTTTAAGACTAACAAACTGATTAAGGATCCCGTTAAGGCGTGCTTTTACAAATTTGACTCATCCTCTTTAATGTAATAGTGTTGAGTTTAACTAACAAATAACTAATGTGGGCAGTACGTGTTTATTTTAAAGAACTTATTTAATATACTTATCTAACATCAACTGAAGTAATTCAATCTTTTTCTTCGCTTCCTCTATTTCTTGCTCATTTGTTATGGCTTTTATTTCAATGAGTGAGGCAAACTGCAAAGCGCACATCGCTAATACATCCTGCTTATCACCTACTGCATAATTTTGTTCAAATTTAGAAACCAGATCATTAATTTTTTTAGCCGCTTTGCGCAATCCTTCTTCTTCATCAGGATTGGAAATGGTTAGCGGATAAACACGATCTGCAATGGTAACTTTAATTTTAAAACTATCAGCCATTTAAAAGAACTTACTCACTTAATTGAACAATACACTGATCAATTTCTCGGATTAATGTATTAATTTTCAGTTTCATACCTCTTGTATCTTCATTACTGCCTTCCATAGTTCTGGCAATTTTCAAATAACTCATCTCCTTATTCATCTGCTCTGTTATTTGATTTTTTGATTTTAATTCTGTTTGTAATTTTGCAACTGTTTGATTTAATAACTCATTTTCCTCTAATAAAAACTCATATTTTTCTAATAAAATTTTGAGTTTATGCTCCAATAAATCAGCTTCTTTTAAAATTACATTCATGAAACTTACCAAAACTATTTTTACAAATTTAGTATTCCTTTTTTAATTTAACAAGGGTTCCAGATTTATTTTAAGAAAAACTTAGGATACTAAACATTAATGTTATGAGTTTAAAACAATTATATTTTATATTTTAGCTAAAAATCATTGCCTTTGAAAAAATATTCTTTGCTGATATTAATGAGCCTCAATATCAATTTGTTTGCTCAAACCAACTATCCCTCTGATTATTTCGGAGTTCCAATGGATATCCCATTATTGGTTTCAGGTACTTTTGGTGAATTACGCGAAAATCATTTGCATTCTGGCATCGACTTAAAAACTCAAAAGTTAGAAGGATTTCCAGTTATGGCAACAGCAGATGGCTATATATCTAGAATTAGAGTTTCCCTTATGGGATTTGGGAAAGTGGTTTATATAACGCATCCTAATGGATATACCACCGTCTACGCGCATCTTCAAAATTTTAGTCCGGAAATTGAAAAATATATTAAAAACGAGCAATATAAAAATCGCAATTATGAAGTTCATCTATTTCCAAAACCAACTGAATTTGTTGTTAAAAAAGGTCAAGTTATAGGATTTTCCGGAAGTACCGGTGGTTACGTAGATCCTCATTTACATTATGAAATAAGAGATACTCAATCAGAAAAACCCATCAATCCACTATTATTTGGCCTGTTAATTAAAGATACTATTAAACCTATTATTAAAGAAGTTGTTGTCTATCCTTTAAGCGATGAAACACAAATAAGTCATGCTAATTTTCCCTATCAACTTTGTTTAAAAAAGAATAAAAAGGGTGATTATGAAACAGATAAAATTGCAGTATCTGGAATTATTGGAATTGGAATTAGTGTAATCGATTTATTAAATGGCGCTAATAATGAAAACGGTATTTATTATTTAGAATTATTGGTAAACGGACAACTTTATCATCAGCAAAAATTTGAAACATTTTCTTATGATGAAACGAAATATTTAAATTTATTAATTGATTATGAGCGCTTTATGACTACACAAAAAAGAATTCAAAAAGCTTTTATAGATTTAAATAATCCGCTTTCAATAATCAATCCTTCCTATCCTGGAAAAATCATAATTCAAGATGGGTTTGATTATAAAATTGAAATTAATGTTAAAGATTTTGCCGGAAATAGTTCAAAAGTTACGATTCCTTTAGAAGGAAAAAATCAAGAAATATTGCAACCCAAAACAAAAATTGAAACACCTTATTTTATCAAATCCAAAGAATTTAATAAGTTTACCATTGATGGTGTAACAGTGGCTTTTCCTTCAAACGCTTTTTATGAAGATTTTTATTTTCAATATGCTGTAAGCAATAATAAAGCAATGATTCATCAACCTATAATTCCTTTAGATAAAAATTATACCTTAACTTTTGAGGTATCCAACTATAATGAGCAAGAAAAAAAACAACTTTTTATTGCCTATATTGATAATAATGACAAGATTATTTATCAATCAACTACTAAAAAGGAAAACACCTTTTATACTACCACTAAAAATTTAGGTACCTTTGTTTTGATGAAAGACAGCATTCCTCCTTCCATAAAATTGCATAATTTTAAACCAAAACAATGGATCTCTAAATTACAATTCATGGAAATTGAAATTGATGATGATGTATCCGGCATTGATACCTATGCTGCAGAAATTAATGGTGAATGGATTTTAATGGAGTATGATCTTAAACGTAAGATGTTGGTGTATGATTTTAATGATAAGGTTTTGAATGGACATCAACATCAATTTAAAATTAAGGTTACTGATAAAGTTGGCAATACGAATTTATTAGAAACAACGTTTTATAGAGTAGAATAAAAAGGGTTCCTTTGAAGACAAAAAAAAGTATTATATTCTTTTTACTGATGATTCCTTTAGCTGTATTATCTCAAACAGCCGTGGTAGAAGGAACTATTAAAAACGCAAAAGGAGAACCTATTGAAGAAGTTTCGGTTATTTATGAAACAACCGGAACAGTTTCTGATAAAAATGGGTTTTATAGCCTTAAAATTAAAGCAGATGAAGAGGTACTACTCCAATTCAATCATATCAGCTACCATCCTTTTTCAAAAAAAATAGTAGTGCCAAAAGGAAGAACTTTTAGGTATTCCCCCAGTTTACAGTTAAAAACGGAAGCTATAAAAGAAGTTAAAATCAGTAATAACAAAAGAGCTTCCCAAGGCATGACCGCTTTAACTGTTGAAAAAGTTAAAAAAATTCCGGGTGCCAATGCCGGAATTGAGAATATTTTAAAAATCTTGCCCGGTGTTAATTCGAGCAATGAATTAAGTACCCAATACCAAGTTCGTGGTGGGAATTTTGATGAAAATTTAGTTTATGTTAACGGAATTGAAGTATATCGTCCTTTTTTAGTGAGATCCGGACAACAAGAAGGCTTAAGTTTTGTAAATGTAGATATGATACAAAATATTCAATTTTCTGCTGGTGGATTCCAAGCCAAATACGATGATAAATTATCATCTGTATTAGATATCACCTATAAAAAATCAACTGAATTTTCGGCTACTTTTGATTTGAGTTTTTTGGGGATTAATGCTACCATTGAAGAGGTGTTCTTACAAAAGAAATTGGCAGTTTTAACCGGAATTCGCTATCGCGATAACAGCTTATTGCTTCATAAAAATGATGTTAAGAGTAATTTTGAACCCCAATTTACCGATGTTCAATCATTGATAACTTATGAAGCATCACCTAAATTATCGTTTCAATTTCTAGGCAATATCGCCATCAATAAATATAATTTTAAACCCATTAGTAGAAGAACTAAATTCGGAACTTTAGCCAATCCCTTAGAATTGATTGTCAATTATGAAGGCCGAGAAAATAACCGGTATCAAACTTATTTTGGAGCTTTAAATACGATTTATCAAATCAATGATAAAACCAAATTACAATTAACAACCTCTAGTTATAACACTCAGGAAACAGAATATTTTGATATTCTGGCCAGTTATAATGTAGGTGAAGTTGACACCGATTTAAGCTCAGAAAATTTCGGGACAGTCAGTTTTACAGATGCTATTGGATCACAATTAAATCATGCCAGAAATGATTTTGATGCCTTGATTCAGCACATTAATTTTAGAGGAAGTTATTTAAAAAACAATACTGCTTTAGAATGGGGATTAAAATATCAAGTTGAAAATATTTTAGATAAAACCAATGAATGGGAAGTAATAGATTCACTCGGATTTGCTGTTAGACCTCCAAATTATTTAGCTAACAACCAGCCTTATACACCTTTTGAAGGACCTATTATTCCTTTTAATTATATCAATTCGTACAATGAAATTGATATTCAACGTTGGAGCGGATTTACGCAATGGAGTCAATCTTTTCAATGGAATCAATCACAATGGTGGGTTAATTTTGGAAGTCGTTTTCATTATTGGAATGTAAGTAAGAAAAATATTAAAACCCATGATGATATAGTTTTCAGTCCGCGATTTCAAATAGCAATGAAACCAAACTACAATGAAAATTTATTATTCAAAATATCTGGTGGATTCTATCATCAACCCCCAACCTACAAAGAATTAAAAGGTTTTGATGGTCAAATTAATGAAAATGTTAAAGCCCAACAATCAATCCATCTAGTGTTGGGAAATGAATATGCTTTTCAATGGTTTAAACGACCTTTTAAATTGATTTCTGAGATGTATTACAAAGATTTATCCAACGTCAATACTTATACCTTAGACAATGTCAGAATTCGATATGTGGCTAACAACAATGCAGATGCTTTTGTTTACGGATTAGACTTGCGTTTAAATGGAGAATTTGTTCCCGGAACTGAAAGTTGGTTTAGTTTCGGATATTTAAAAACAGAAGAAAATACGGATGATCGAGGCTATATTGCAAGACCTACAGATCAGCGTTTGAAATTTGGAATTCTCTTTCAAGATTATGTTCCTAACATCCCCAATTTAAAAATGTATCTAAATTTGATATACAATACCGGTGTTCCAGGAGGTTCTCCTTCTTATGCTGACACCTATTTATTTCAAAACAGACTTAATGATTATAAGCGCGCAGATTTAGGAATCTTATACATTTTAAAAGACGAATCTAATACTAACCATAAAATTTGGTTACAAAAACTTCAAGAATTATCCTTCGGATTTGAAATCTTTAATATGTTTGATGTACAAAATTCTATAACCAATACATGGGTTAGAGATTCTTATTCAAAACAATCCTACGGTATTCCAAACTATATGTCTGGACGTATTTTTAATCTGAGATTGATGTTAAAAATTTAAAGTATTTGCGAGGCGTGATCTTTGGTTTTTACCTCTGTTATTACGTCTTCAATAATTCCGTTTTCGTCAATAATAAAGGTCGTTCTTAAAATTCCGTTATAAGTTTTTCCCATAAATTTTTTAGTTCCCCAAACCTGATAAGCGTTAATTACTTCTTTAGATTCATCAGCCAATAAAGAAAAAGGAAGTTGATATTTATCTTTAAATTGCAGTTGTTTTTTGGGAGCATCTGCACTCACACCTAAAATTTCATAACCTTTGGCTATAAAAGTGAGGTAGTTATCTCTTAAATTACAAGCTTCGGCAGTACATCCTGGAGTACTGGCTTTTGGATAAAAGAACAAAACTAACTTTTTACCTTTATAATCTGATAATTGAATAGTTTGTCCAACTTCATTGATGCATTTAAACTGGGGTGCTTGATCTCCTTTTTTTAATGTGGTCATAATGTTTACTTTTGCATAAAGATACAACAATGACTAAAAAGGAAAAAATTGATTTTATCATTAAAACTTTGGATGAATTATACCCTAATCCGGCCATCCCATTAATTCATAAAGATCCTTACACCTTATTAATTGCGGTATTACTATCTGCTCAAAGTACCGATGCAAGGGTTAATACCATTACCCCTATTCTTTTTAAGAAAGCTGACAATCCGTATGATATGGTAAAATTGAGTGTTGCTGAAATTGAATCCATTATAAAACCTGTTGGACTTTCACCCATGAAATCGAAAGGTATTTATGGATTGTCTAAAATGATGATTGAATTGCATGACGGAAAAGTGCCACCATCATTTGAAGCCTTAGAAGCGTTTCCGGCAGTTGGTCATAAAACGGCAAGTGTGGTAATGTCGCAAGCTTTTAACATTCCTGCTTTTCCGGTTGATACACATATCCATAGGTTGATGTATAGGTGGAATTTAACCTCTGGTAAAAATGTGGCACAAACCGAAAAAGATGCTAAACGATTATTTCCAATCGAAATATGGAACAAACTTCATCTACAAATAATCTATTACGGTAGAGAATATTCTCCTGCTCGCGGGTGGAATTTAGATAATGATATCATTACCAAAACAATTGGAAGAAAACAATTTTGAATATAAAAAAAGACTCTGGAAAGAGTCTTTTTATTAATTCAAATAAATTAAAAATACCTGGCTTTTAACAGTTCTAATGGTCCGCAACCCTTTTGAATAGTTCAATAAGAATTGAATTGTTTCACTTGATGGTGCTATTGTTGACTTTGTTTCATTTCTAGGGTAGAGTTGCTTCATATATTTTGTCTTGATTGTTCCTAATCACAACGCAAAACAAAATACTTTATTGTTTAATGAGTTATAATAATTTGGTGTTTATCAATGAGTTTACGTAAATTAATTAATGCATACCGCATCCGACCCAATGCTGTATTGATACTAACACCTGTATTATCGGCAATTTCTTTAAAACTCATATCCTGAAAAATTCTCATTTTAAGTACTTCTTTTTGATCATCAGGGAGTTCCTCTAATAATTTGATCACATCAGAATCTATTTGATCTTTAATCATTCTGCTTTCCATGTTCAGACCATCATCTTTCACAACCAGAAATATGTCAAAATCTTCGGAATTGGCAAAAGAAGGAATCCGTTTTAACTTTCTAAAATAATCAATCACTAAGTTGTGAGAAATTCTGAGAACCCAAGGTAAAAATTTACCTTCTTCACTATAATTCCCCATTTTTAAAGTATTAATAACTTTAATGAAAACATCTTGAAACAGATCATTAGCAACATCTCTGTTTCTTACTTTAGAATAAATAAAATTAAATATGCGATTTTGATGTTTGCGAATTAAAAATTCCAAAGCATTTTCATCTCCTTGAATATAATATTCAATAAGACGACTATCAGATAATAAAGAGAATTCCATAAATTACTTTTTAATTTAATAAAGCAGATTTTTATAAAAAGTAATTTTGCGCTATAGGCTAATTATATGGATTTGGATAATCAAATATATAAACTAATGTTTAGAAATATAATTAATTTTATAATTTTTTACAAAAAAATAATAAAAAAGTAGTAAAATTTTACATTAACAGTTCTAAAATAATCATTTTTAATAAATAAAGCTTGCTTATTTTGTTAGTTAATAATTAAATAACTAATTACTTATATTATCAAAAAATAATTTAAACTTTTCATGCGGAACAGAAACACAAATTCTGGCTGTTGCTTTTATTTCAGTTGTTTTATCGTTGGTAAAATAGCCCATACTAACACTTCCAATCTTATGTTCTAACAATTTTTCTTCAGATAAATTCACCACCGTAAATATTCCTACCGGTTTCGTATTTTCGTATAATTGTTGGTAAAGCATTTTTTTATCCTGTAGATATTGAATGTTTTTAGTCACATCTTCTACTGTTTTCTTTTTAAAATTGGAAACCGCCTTTTTTCCTTCCGGAGTAGTTAATAATTTTAAAACCAATTCTTGTGCAAAAGCATTAACACCATTAAAAGCATAGAGTAAACGAACATTTAATTCATCATTAAATGCTTTGTCGGTACTATGAATAAATCCGATGCGTTGACCACTTAAACCCATTGTTTTGCTGAAACTCTCGGTAATTATCAGATTTTTTAATGGAAGTAATTTTTGATATAAGGTATCGCTTGCATCATAAAACAATCTACGGTAAGGACTGTCAAAAATAACAATTACACCCAAATCACTCAAAGATTTAATTTGTTCCAACAATTCGGCATCATCTAATTTATTCCCAACCGGATTGTTAGGATCACATAATAAAACGGCTATTCTTTTTGAAACTGTAGTTTCAGACTTTCTAAGATTTCTAATGCTTTCAACAAAACTGTTAAGATTTTCAAAAGTGTCACTTTCCAATCTTCTTATGGTACAAAGCTTTTGATAACTTCCCCAAAAATATTTACTAAAATAAACGATATCTAAATCTAATATCTG
>JAMPYA010000063.1 GCA_023700885.1 Flavobacteriaceae bacterium | reverse complement strand
TCAATATCCTTTTGTTGTGCGATTGCAGTATTCATCACTAATATAAGTGTAACCGTTAAATTAATTATTTTTTTCACTTTTTGTTTGTTTAAATTATCTTTGAATTAATAGTGGCTAATTTAAGAATATTTGAATTTAGAATCATACTAAATTATTGCTAAAAATGGGGTCTCTATTTTTAATTAATAGAAACCAATAGATTGAAATTGTATTAATATAATTGATTGTAATCTTAAAGATTAGTAGCAATTGCAAATGTGAGAACTAAAGAATGCGATTTATTTTTTGTTAAAGTAAAGTAGCCCTTATGTTTTTGAGCAATAAATGAAATAGCCTTAAAATTTAGATACTTCTCTTGGTGTAAGTTAAAAATTTCATTGTTTTCTTCTGAGTCTTCAAGTTTAAAACACTCAATTTTTTCATCACAGTTATTACATTGATTGCTTTCAAAACTTAACAAAAGTAAGTTGTCTGCAAGATTTAAATCTATTTTTAGAGTAGAATTATTTCCAGAGTGTAAAAGTAAAAATTGAATTAATCCATGTAAAGTGTGTTTAATTACGCTACGGTCCAATTTTATTTTAAATTCATCCTTAGAAAAATTTTGTTCAATGGTAAAATTATTTTTAAAAAAATGTTTTTCATTAGTTTCCAAGCAAGTTTTAATTAAATCAGAAAATAGCGTTTCTTGTAAATTTAAATCTAAAGTTTTAATTTCAATTCTGGATTCAATTAATAAGATATCTAATTGATGTAAAGCGGCTTCGCAGGAAGACTTTATGATATTTAAATGGCGCTTTAATTTGTCAGGAGAATAGCTTTCAAGATCTTCTAAAATCATATCACTAAAAGAAAGTGCAGAGCCTACAGGATTTTTTAAATTATGAACCAACTGCCCAATATACTGACTCTTTGCCTTTTTAAGGTCAAGAATAGCATCAACGGGTAAAGGATTACAGTCTAGTTGATTTTTATTTTGTTTATCTTCAAAATTCATCACCTTTTCTTTAACTAAAGCACGCTAAGTTAATAATTAAATATTAATAAATAGTTAAAATTAATTTAAGTTAAATCTTTTTACACATTTAAACAGAATTTAATTAATAAGCCTAACAAAAAAAGGTCAAATTTGTTTAATTTGACCTTTTAATTAAAGTAATCTAAATATTAATTTAAAATGAGTTCTTGATTTATAGTTACTAAATTTTCCATTCCTTTTTGAATAGCTTCTACATTAAGCGGAATTAAATTATAGTAACGTTCTGGTAATGATTTTTTTAAGCCTTCCACAACATTGTCAAGTTGTACAACTGGTTTAGCCTTAAGATAGCCGCCCATGATGACCATATTATAAACTTTTTTATTCCCCATATCTGAGGCTATATTATTAGCGTCAATTTGATAAATAAAGATATCTTTTCTCTTTGGATGAATACTGATTCCGTTTGGATCGTAAATTAATACACCTCCTGGTTTAACACTGCTTTCAAATTTATCCATAGATTGTTGATTTAGAATAATAGCGGTATCAAATAATTTTAAATAAGGAGAACTGATTCTTTCGTCACTTAAAATAACAGTAACATTTGCAGTTCCTCCGCGCATTTCTGGTCCGTATGAAGGCATCCAACTTACTTCTTGATTTTGCATAATGCCAGAATAAGCTAAAATTTTACCTAATGATAAAACTCCTTGTCCGCCAAAACCGGCTATAATTAATTCTTCTGTCATAATTACTATTTATTTACAAGTTTACCATTTACTTTTATATCGCCTAATTCATAAAAAGGAAACATATTTTCTTCCATCCATTGATTAGATTGACATGGAGTCATCTTCCATCCAGAATTACAATTCGATACAATTTCAATGATAGAAAGTCCTTTTTTTAATCGAGTATCTTTAAAAGCTTTCTCAATAGCTTTTTTAGCTTTACGCACGTGTTTGTGAGTGTGAACTGCGTGTCTTGAAGCGCTGTAAACTCCTGGTAAATTTGCAACTAATTCAGTAATTTTCAGCGGAAATCCTGTAGTTGCAGTATCTCTACCATAAGGCGATGTTGAAGATGGCATATTTGGTAAGGTTGTAGGCGCCATTTGTCCGCCAGTCATCCCGTAAATACCATTGTTAACAAAAATGATAACAATGTTTTCTCCACGGTTACAAGCATGAATTGTTTCTGCAGTACCAATGGCAGCTAAATCGCCATCACCTTGATAAGTAAAAACGTATTTATCAGGCCAAGTACGAGCTATTGCAGTTGCAACTGCTGGAGCTCTACCATGAGCAGCCTGTTGCATGTCAACATCCATAAATTCATATGCAAGAACTGAGCAACCTACTGGTGCAACACCAATGGTGTCTTCAGAAATACCTAACTCTTCAATAACTCCCATAACTACATTATGAGCAGTACCATGTCCACATCCAGGACAATACGAAAGGGTATTGTCTGTCATTAATTCAGTATTTTTATAAACTAAATTTTCTGGTTTTATAATGTCTTTAATGTCCATTAGTTGTTGATTAATTTTTGTTGTAAAGCTTCTAATATTTCTTCTGGAGTATGAATAATTCCTCCAGTTCTTCCAAAATGTTCTACCGGTACTTTATGTTCAACTGCCAAACGTACATCTTCTACCATTTGACCCATATTAAGTTCAACACTTAAAATTCCTTTTACTTGTTTTGTCAGTTCCATTAATTGTTTTTTAGGGAAAGGGAATAGGGTGATAGGTCTTAATAAGCCAACTTTTATTCCTTTTGCTCTTGCAAGATCAACAGTTTTTTGAGCGATACGAGCACTAGAGCCGTAAGCAACAATAACATAATCAGCATCATCACATTGAATCGTTTCAAAACGAAGATCTTCTGCTTCCATTTGTGCATACTTTTTATAAAGTCGGTGCACTCTCGCTTCCATTTTTTCTGATTTTAAATCAAGTGAAGTGATGATGTTGCGTTCCCTTCCGTTTTTTCTGCCAAAAGTAGCCCAATTGTTGTGCATTTTGTAGATTTCATCTTCAGTCCATCTTGGTTTTTGTTCTTTTAAATAGACTTTTTCCATCATTTGACCAATTAATCCATCAGATAAAATTAATACCGGTGCCATATATTTAAAAGCGATTTCAAAAGCGTCTTCAACAAAATCAGCCATTTCTTGAACTGATGCTGGAGCTAAAACATATAATTTGTAATCACCGTGTCCGCCACCTTTAACAGATTGAAAATAATCAGCCTGCGATGGTTGAATTGTCCCTAAACCAGGCCCTCCACGTACTACATTTACAATAACTGCGGGTAATTCTGCGCCAGCCATATAGGAGATTCCTTCTTGTTTTAAAGACATTCCAGGACTAGAAGAGGAGGTAAGTACTCTTTTTCCGGTTCCTGCAGCACCATAAACCATGTTGATGGCTGCTACTTCACTTTCTGCCTGAAGAACTACCATTCCGGTTCTTTTTTCAGGTTGTTCCATCATCAAATATTCAATGATTTCTGTTTGAGGGGTTATTGGGTAACCAAAATAAGCATCAACTCCGGCACGAATAGCCGCTTCAGCTAAAGCTTCATTACCTTTCATTAATTTTAATTCTGCCATTATAATAAGGTGTTATTATTAATTAGTCTTCAACTTTCATTCTGTATACAGTAATTGCTCCGTCAGGACAAACAATACCGCAGTTGGTACAGCCTGTACATGCTTGAGGAGTTTCCATATAGGCATAATGATAGCCTTTTAAATTTACTTCAGATGACATTCTAATTACATCGGGACCACAAACAGGTATACAAACTTCACACCCTTTGCATTTCTCGTTGTTAACTACAATTGCTCCAATTACTTTCGCCATAAGATTTATTTATTAAGTTATTCTTATTTTCGATTGCAAAATTACGAATTAATTCAAGAAAACGTTTTCGGATTCCAAAATATTTAAAAAAAAAGGCAAACCTTCGTTTGCCTTTGTGATTAATACAATTTTTTGAATTTTGTTGGATTCGCCTCTCGCATGATTTCATAAACCTTTTCGAAAATATCTTCTGCATTAGGTTTTGAAAAATAATCGCCATCATCACCATAAGCAGCTCTATGAGGTTGAGCCGTTAAAGTAGCTGGCTTACTATCAAGGTATTGATATGCGTTTTGAACTTCTATTATTTGTTGAAGTATATAAGATGAAGCTCCTCCAGGGACATCTTCGTCTACTACTAATAAACGATTAGTTTTTTGAATACTTTTAGATATATCATGATTGATATCAAAGGGTAATAAACTTTGAATATCAATTAATTCAACATCAATTCCGTTAGCTGCTAATTCTTCTACTGCTTGTTCAACAATTCTAAGTGTAGATCCGTAGGAAACAACGGTAATATCTTTTCCTTGTCTAATGGTTTCTACCACTCCGATTGGAGTTCTAAATTCTCCAAGATTTAAAGGCATTTTTTCTTTAAGTCTATATCCGTTTAGATTTTCAACAACCATTGCCGGTTCATCACTTTCTAATAAAGTATTATAAAAACCTGCGGCTTTGGTCATATTTCTAGGTACTAAAACATGCATTCCTCTTAATAAATGTATCATTCCACCCATTGGAGATCCTGAATGCCAAATCCCTTCTAACCTATGACCACGTGTACGAACAATTAAAGGTGCTTTTTGTCTTCCTCCAGAACGGTAACGCAAGGTTGCTAAATCATCACTCATTACTTGTAGTGCATATAAAGCATAATCTAAGTATTGAATTTCTGCAATAGGTCTTAAACCGCGCATAGCCATTCCAATTCCTTGTCCGATAATAGTGGTTTCACGAATCCCAGTATCGGTAACTCTTAATTCAGAATATTTTTCTTGTAAACCGACTAAACCTTGATTTACATCGCCAATATTACCTGAATCTTCACCAAAAATAAACACATCATCATGTTTGCTTAAAATGGCATCAAAGTTACTTTTTAGAACAACATAGGCGCTTTGTGGAGTGTCATTGTCATTGTAAATTGGTTTAATTTCTTTGATATTGGTTGCTTTAGAATCAAAATCATTTTGAAAATGAGCACTGTATAAATGTTGATATTTTTCTTTAAAATTAACTATCCAGTTTTGAAGCGTATTCTTTGATGAAAAATCTTCACTACTTATTAAGCGGGTAATTTTACGAGCTGTACTAATTAAATTCTTACGTTCAGGATCTTTTATGGAAGCTAAAATTTGAATTATTTTTGTTATTTCATTTTGATTTTTACTTTGTTTAGCAACTTCAGTTAATAATAAAACAAGTTCTTTTTGTTCTGCTCTAATTGGATTAAGAAAATTGTTTCTAGCTTCATTTTTTGCTTCTTTAACAATGTTTTTAGCTTCTTCATCTATTTTAGCGATCTCTTCTTCTGTTGCAAATTTAGTGGTTTTTCCATCTTTTAATGGAAATTCCAATTGAAGCATCCAATTACGCATTTGTTTAATACAATCTATTTCATCTTCCCAAGCTAATCGTTCATTTGTTTTGTATCGTTCATGCGAACCCGATGTTGAATGCCCCATAGCTTGTGTCAAATCTTCCACATGAATTAGTACTGGAACATGTTCTTCACGAGCAATTTTAGAAGCTTTTTCGTAAGTTTCTATTAATTGCATATAATCCCATCCTTTAACTCTGAATAACTCATATCCTGCACCTTTTTCATCTCTTTGGAAACCTTTCAGAATTTCAGAAATATTTTCTTTAGTTGTTTGATATTTTGCAGGAACAGAAATTCCGTAAGCATCATCCCAAACACTAATAATCATAGGAACTTGTAAAACTCCTGCCGCATTAAAGGTTTCAAAAAAGTGACCTTCACTAGTAGAAGCATTTCCAATAGTTCCCCAAGCAACTTCATTTCCGTTATTGGTAAAATTGGTTCGGTTATTTATTAAATCATAATTTCTGTACATTTTAGAAGCATAAGCCAGTCCAAGTAACCTTGGCATTTGACCTGCAGTACAAGAAATATCTGAAGTGATGTTATTTAATTCTGTCAATTTTTTCCAACTACCATCTTCATTTAAAAAATGGGTTCCAAAATGGTTATTCATTTGTCTTCCGGTAGATGCTGGTTCAAATTCAATATCAGCATGAGCATATAATGCAGCAAAAAACTGAAGAGGTGTTAATTCTCCGATGGCCATCATAAAAGTCTGATCTCTGTAATAACCTGCTCTAAAATCTCCTTTTTTGAATGATTTAGCCATAGCTAATTGAGGTATTTCTTTTCCGCCACCGAAAATTCCGAATTTAGCTTTTCCGGTTAATACTTCTTTTCTGCCTAATACACTACACTCACGAGAAATTACAGCGGTTTTATAATCGTTTAAAACTTCATTTTTAAAATCTTGAAACGAGATTTTCTCAGAAGTTAAAGAGTTGTTTTTTACTGACATATTATCAAATTTTTATATTGCAAAGGTACTTCATTTATAGATACATCAAAATTGTTATATTTTATATTAAGATAAATAAATAATATGGAAAACAATTAGAATATAATATCAATTTGATAAAAAGTGTGTTAAAACGAATTTTTAGAAAAAGCCTCTTCTAAAAAAGTTAAATAATAAATTGAAATTGGTGGTAAATACAAACCTAATTTTAGTAGGATAATTTGGTTGTGAAATTTCCCATCCGTTGTTAGAATGAACCGGAAAATACAATTCAAAATAATTATTTACAAAATTGAGTCTAATTCCATTTTCATGAGCAAAATAAGGAGCATGATTGCTGTTTTTAACAAATCCGATATCATTATAAACTTCAACCCAACGCCAAATTCCTATACTGGTATTGACTGTTGTAATCCATTGATTTGCTGTAGAAATAGGTAGTTTTGATTTAAATCCACCTTCGTTAATAATAATTTGTTGACTGTAAATTCCTGAAATTTCAGATCTTCCTAAATAATCATATTCAAATAAATAATCAGTGGCATTACCTAATGAAAAATCAAAAAAATTGGTATTGGCAGTATTGTTTATAAAAGCACCGGCAAAAAGACGAATATCAAATTGTCTGTTATGTTTATCTGTTAGTGTTCTATATTGTGCTGTTAATGATACTTTACTGAAATGGTTTGATATTTGGTAGTTGGCACTATATTTTAATTCATTTATAATATTTGGATTTGAATATCCGTATTTTAAGCTGAAAACATTATATTTTTCTGAGTCAACAATTTCTGTTTGTGATATAGGTTGTTCTCTATTAACCATCACATATTTAGCTATTAAAGCACTGCCGCTTACATCTCTTAAAGATTTTCTGTTAAATTGTATAAGTGCATAAGGTATAAAGGTTTCATAACTCAAATTCGGAGCATATTGAAAAGTACTTCCTATTAATCCAATTCTATATTTATAAACATTAAAAATAGATTGATTAGGTAAATAATCGTATTCTGTTAAAAATGAACCGGATAAGATTTTACTTTTTGTACCAATACTAGGTAATATTTTATATTTAAAATGCTTGTTTAATAGTGTTTTATTATGAAAGCCAATACCAAAAATAAAACCATCATAGTAATTGTATCTAAATTCCGGACTTAATAATAATTGATTGTAATACGGATTATCAACATCATTGATAAAACGTACTTGAATAGGTCTATTTATAATACGTTTGTTGATGAATTTCCAATTGTTGCGCAAGTTATTCTCTGGATAATCAAATTCATAATTTAACGCAAATCGATCAAATCTATTTTTAGGAATGCTAACCGTTAAGGTAGAATCAATATTTTCATACCATTTATCATAGGTTATCGTTTGTTGATTTAAGCCGTAAAGTCTAATTGGTACTGTAATATTGCTGTTGTTTTTTATGGTAACTTTTATAGAATCTTGCTGTTTTTCAATTTTTTTTAGCGTGTAATCTATTTTCTTATTGCTGTTTAAATAATCATTTTCAAACCAGCCAATATCTTTGTTAGTTTTTGATTTAAGCAATGCTAAAAACTGATTCCCAGAAATATATTGAAGTTTATTTTGTTGATAAAACTCTTTAATTGTTTGTGCAATGATGGAATCTGAAATAAAATGATCTAAATATTTAATGCCCAATCCGGCTTTATATTTGTTAATAATTTTTCGATTGAAATTAGAAAGTGAATCTGCCGATGTTTTTAGTGATTGATCTAAATTTGCATGCGTTGTTAATTGTAATAAATATGCATACTTATCATTAAAATGGAGTTGAGCAATATTGAATGATTTTAATCCCCAAATCTTTGAAATATTTCCAATGGCCTTAACCTCTGGATAGTAAGTTTCAACGTACTTCATCATTAAATAAGTTTGAAGTCCATCAATAAACCAATAATCAGTTCTTTTTTGATAATTAAACGTGTTCTCCAAATATTTTCTAGAAAGTGATTTAAATAATTTAATATCCCATTCAAATATTTCTGAAAAAGAATTTAAAAAACTGGGAAGCTGATTAAATCCGTAAACCGGATTTTTATCATACTCAACCTGGTTAATCAACATAGAATTATGTGGGTAAGTGCCCAAATTTTCATCTAAAAAATCTAAGGCTCTTTGCGCAACTTCTTTTTTAGTTAAAGCTGCTAAATTCCCATCAACTAAATCAGTTTTAAGAATTATTTTTTTTGTTTTTAAAGTGATATAATTTTCATTTTTAGTAATGCTAACGGCAATATCTTGTCTGCAATTTCCTACTAATTGATATTCGTTACGCTGATTGTTATCTAATTGAATTTCATCTAATTCACTGTATAAATGATAATTTTTTGGAATATTAAAATTGATTTTATAATTGGTAAAATCAATCATTAAATCATCTAAATCTAAATTGTTTTGTAAAATCCATTTATCAGTAAATATAGCTGGAACTAAATACCAATAACGCAAATAATAATTCTCTTTATGATGACCATAACCCGTATAACGATTGAGCGGAATTTTAACCGAATAATTAAAATATATTGAAATGGATTGATGAGGTTCTAATGATTGAGGTAAAGATATCCCGATGACATCAGCATACAGATTTGGAATAAAATAATCAACTTTAAGGTCATTCAATGTAATATTTTCAATTGTTGAGGAGCCTCTGTTTTTTTCAGAAGAAAAATGAAATGATTTCTCATAACTTTCTATCAATCTGGTAGATAAAGGTGTAAATTTATCTTTGTATGCGTTGGGCCAATTGTGGAAATAAATAGTGTCTAAATTAGTGTCAGATTGATTGTGAAAAGTGATTAATTGTTTAATTTGGAGCGTATTATTTTCTGTATTTAATGATACATTTATCTGTATCTCATTGTTTTGCCCAAAAAGATAAGTCGTAATAAAAACAAATAAGAAAGTTAAAAATTGTTTAAAATATTCCAATTAGTATTTATAAATTTTAATGGTTTAGTTAACTAGTATTTTTTTCTTTTTTTGGATGAAATTATATTGCAATTATTCGATGGGCGCAATTGTTAAAAACTGTCGAAAAATGATCATCAAAAACTAATTACACCTAATGGTTTGTAATTTTAAATTGTGAAATTTATTTTTATAAAATGGGTTAATAAATTAAAAATTAGGTTTTAAACCATATTTATCGTAAAATTTATCTAAGTGTTCTACAACTTCTTCAGCAGTATCTACTAATATAAATAAGTCTAAATCATCTGGGCTGATATTATTATATTTTTCTAATAAAACGGTTTTAATCCAGTCAATTAATCCTTTCCAATATTCCTTTCCTACCATTATAATTGGAAACTGACCAATTTTATCAGTTTGAATTAAAGTAATAGCTTCGAATAATTCATCTAAAGTTCCGAATCCACCTGGAAGTGCAATAAATCCTTGAGAATATTTTACAAACATTACTTTACGAACAAAGAAATAATCAAACTCAAGGTTTTTATCTTTATCAATATACGGATTAAAGTTTTGTTCATGAGGTAAATCAATATTTAAACCCACTGAAGGTCCTTTACCTCTTTGTGCCCCTTTATTTCCTGCTTCCATAATTCCGGGACCACCACCCGTGATAACTCCATATCCGTGTTGAGTTAATTGAAAAGCAATTTCTTCTGCAAGTATATAATTTGGACTATCTGCTTTTGTTCTTGCAGATCCAAAAATGGTAACACAAGGGCCAATTCTACTCATATTCTCATAGCCATATACAAATTCTGACATAATTTTGAAAATAGCCCAAGAGTCGTTGGTCTTGATTTCATTCCAAGTTTTATGTTTTAACTTTTCACGTATTTTTCGGTCGTTTTCTGTCATAAATTTGTTTATTTTGGAAGCCTAAGTTAGGAATAATTTTATAAATCAAGTTCTTTTTTTAGGTATTTTGCAGTGTAACTTGTTGTATGTAAGGCTACTGTTTC
>JAMPYA010000062.1 GCA_023700885.1 Flavobacteriaceae bacterium | reverse complement strand
GACTCTTAGCGATACCGATTTAGAAAATATTTCTTGGCGTTTTAAACACCACACCTATCAGGTGCTAATAGATCCAAACCAATTTAAACGTATAGATATCCCGATTAAAGTAGTAGGTGAAGTAAGTGGTTTGGTGTCTAGAACCTATCAAAATACAAGCCAGGGAATTGCCAGAATTTTAGTAAAATTTTATGAAGCTAACAGTGATAAACTGATAGCCGAGACCCTTTCAGAATCTGATGGATACATGTATTATCTCGGTCTTAAACCCGGCAATTACAGGGCATGTATAGATGCAGAGCAGTTGAAAAACCTAGAATTAATAGCTAATCCTACTTGTCATTTTTTTACCATTAGAACATTACAAGAAGGCGATATAGTTGACGATGTAAACTTTGTGTTATTTGACAGAAAAAAGGAACAGCCAATAAGTCTTTTAAATAAAGTAAATAATAATCCTTTGGAATCTGAACTTCAAATGAAAAAAGGTGTTGTTTCAACCCAGCCATCAAACCAAGAACATGAAACTACCAATTCTAAAATATTCTATAAATTACAATTAATGGCATCTCGAAAGCCGGTTAATATCGACCTTTATTTTGCTCAAATACTTTCTAAAATACCTTCACTTCAAATTAATGAAACACATCAAAAAAACAGTTGGTATCGTTATCATGCTGGTATTTTTAACAATCGTACCGATGCTAAAAATTTATTAAATAAAATAAAAGCTACAGGTTGGAAAGATGGCTTTATTGCGCCTTTTATCGCGGTAGATACTCTTAATGTTGAACCAACAAAAGTGGATTTAAAAATACAGACTGTACAGGATCCTATTAATAAAACTGAAGATGTTGAAACAGATAATTTGGATGATTCTTTTTTAAGTCTTTATAAACCTTGGTATGCTCATAATATCAATAAAAAAGAACATGGTAAAATAGTTTATATGGTGCAGCTGATGGCCTCTCGAAGCGCTGTAAATACCGCTGAATATTTTTATAAAATACAGTCTAAATTTCCTGACATACCTATAATTGAAACACTTCAAAATGATGGATGGTATCGTTATCAAATAGGTATTTATAATACTCCAAAGGAAGCTATGGCTATGGTGCAACAAATTAAAACAAGCGGTTGGAAAGATTTCTTTATTGCTCCGTATATATCAATAAAAGTAATATCATTTTAATGACTTTTTGTTAAAAAACTTAAACCACGTTTATTTCTTTTATAATTAGTTTTAAATTTATGTTACTTAAAAGAAAAAATGATGTGCTAATTTCATTAAACGGCAATAGATGACTATTCGTCGACATTTAACTTCCATTTGTCGAAATAATACAATTTTTTTTTTTAATTATTAGATATTTGTATCTTAATAAAAGAGTTTATATATGTCAAAGGCACTTTCTATTTTATTAGTTGAAGATGATTTTTTTGAAATATTACGATTTAATAATACAATTTCTGTCTTAAATATAAATTGTAATATTAGAGAAGCTAATAATGGTGCTGAAGCATTAAAAATTTTAGAATCTAGCAATCAGTTGCCTCATTTAATTTTACTGGACATCAATATGCCTGTTTTAAATGGTAAAGAATTTTTGAAAATTCTTAAAAGCAATACCTTGTATAAACATATACCAACGGTAATGTTTACAACCTCTCAAAAAACAAATGACTTAAAAGAATGTTATAACTTGGGAATTAATGGTTATATGCTTAAACCATCAAATTATGATGAATACCTCTCTAAAATAAGTAGTACACTCAATTTTTGGAGTGAGGTAGAATATTTGAGTGCATAAATTTTCCATTTTTTTCTTATTTGCATTTTTTCCTGAGCAATATTATAGCTCCTAATTTCTATTTGATTTTGGTATTATTACTATATCTATACTATTATAGTTAGTTTTGATATTTTTAGAAATAAAAAAAACCTCTCAATACTGAAAGGTTTTTAATTGTTTTCTAAATTTAACTCCCCAAATTAAATTTAAAAAAACAAAACAGTTATATTTTTTTAATACACTATTTTATTTTAATACTATAAAAGTACACTATTAAATAATTTTTATTGGATTAAAACGATGAGTTGCAGTTAACTGTCGATAAATGGTAATTTAGAATAGATGAAATGTATTGAAGTAAAATATTTCACTACTACTACAATGTTTCTAATTTAAAGATACTAAACTTAAGTGATGCTAAAGATTTTTAAATTAAATGGTTAAGAAATAATATTTAATTTTTGGAGTAGTGTTGATTTATTACCTCTACTAATTGGTATAACATCTCTATTTACTACAATAGTAGATTCTTCTATATCGACAATTTTTTTAATATTGATCACAAAAGAGCGGTGAACTTGTACAAAAATATCATCAGGTAATTTATCATTTATTTTTTTAAGGGTAGAATGCACAATTAAATTTCCTCCACTTTCTAGTTTAATTAATACATAATCACCTTTCGCTTCCACAATATTGATATCTTCAATTATGATTTTTACTAGCTTCTTATTGATATTTACATAAATGGATCCGCTGCTTTTAGGAAAAAAAACAGATCTGATGGGTTCATCTATTTCTTTAACTTCTTCTTTTACTTGCTGTATGTTTAATTTTTCTTTAACCTTATTCACAGCTCTTAGAAAACGTTCAAAAGTAAAAGGCTTTTGCAAATAATCAGTAACGCTAAAATCAAAAGCTTTAATAGCATTTTGGTCATCTGCAGAAACAATTACAACCTGACAATTTAATAAATTTTTTAAAATATCAAACCCGGAAATATCGGGCATATGAATGTCTAAAAAAATAACATCCGTATCAGCAATTTTATCTATTTCTTGAAATGCTATAACAGAATCTTTGTAAATATTATTTACTTGTATATTTAGTTTTTTACAATACTCAACTATAAAATCTATATAAAACTGATCATCTTCTATTATTATGCAATTCATTTTTCTCTATTTTAATTGTATCAACGCAATTTCTATATCTATCATTAATTGATTTAAATGGTCCAGTTGTTTTTCTGGCTCTTCTATAATTTTTTTATCAATCTCTAACGATAAATGATAAGAATTCATCATATTTAAAAATGCAAATTTACTAATAAGCTTATGAACATTTTGCTGGATCTGAACTAAATTAGTTGATGCTATAAATATAGGTAATTCTTTCATATTTAGCTTAAATTCATCAACTATAGCATCCTTTAATTTATTTAAAAAAACTTCATTGCCATTGGCGTATTTATCGAGTGTTTCATAAGAAATAACTGGTTGCTCACATAAAAAATCAAATAATTTTGATAACAACAATGGCGGTTTAGCATAATTGAATGAAAAATGAGCAATTTCACGATCTGAAATAACTAATAACGGAATTTTTATAAATTTTAAATAATCTGCAATGAGTTTATCAGCTACAATAAAAGGCGAGATTAAGTGTGTATAATCATTGATATTTAATTCCTCCTGTAATAATTCCAAATTATCAATTATATAATAATTGATTCCGATTTTTTCCTTTAAAATTAATTTAATGTAATCTTGGTTAAATTCTTCACTTTCAATAAATAATATGTTTATCGGCATATTAGGGAGATAATTAGTTTGTAAATATATATATAAATTATTATTCTGAAAATTGATTGTGTTAATATTAAGAAATCTAACAATACATTGATTAAATTGCACACATGAAAGCGGTAACTATTAAAAAACTTAAAACTGAATTATCACAGCAATCAACTACTGAATTAACGGAGTTAATTTTACGTTTATCTAAATTTAAAAAGGAAAATAAAGAGTTGTTAACGTATCTTTTATTTGAAGCTGATCATGAAGATGGCTATATTGATAGTATTAAAATAGAAATTGATGAACAGTTTAAAACCATCAATACTAAAACTGCTTATTTGATTAAAAAAAGTGTCAGAAAAATTTTACGATTTATAAAAACTAACATAAAATACTCTAAGAAAAAGGAAACGGAAGTAGAACTACTACTCTATTTTTGTTATAAATTAAGTAAATTAAATCCTTCCATAAAATTAAATCCGGTTCTTAAAAATCTGTATCAGCGTGAATTAGAATCGATTAAAAAAAAGTGTTCCCTTTTACACGAAGATTTACAATTTGATTACCAATTAGAAATACAATCATTAAATCTTTAGAAATACTTTATTTACAATAAGTGTTTTTCTATTAAACTCAATAATTGCTCTTTTAAAATTGGTTTGGATATATAATCATTACAACCTGCCGCTAAAGCCAATGCCCTGTCTTCTGGAAAAGCATAAGCAGTTTCAGCAATAATAAGCACTTCTTGATTAAACGCTCTAATATTTTTAGTGGCTTCTAAACCATTCATTAACGGAAGTTTAATATCCATTAAAATCAAGTCTAAATCTGGATTATTTCGAGCTATTTCAATAGCTTCAAAACCATCAACTGCTCGAAGAATTTCTTTGCAACTATCGTCTAATTCTTCAACAAGCAAAGTGTAAGAGGTAGGTTCATCCTCTACAATTAAAACTTTAAGATTCTTTAATATACTCATAGCAGAAAGTTTAAGGTAATATTCTTTTTCTATTTTCTCTTTTCTATTCTGTTTTTCTATTTTAAATAATAAAGAATTTTTATTATAAAGTAAATTTAACTTAGAAGATAAAATTCATTAATAAACCTTAGAAGTTTACAAAAAAACGAGGTTTTTAAACAGATAAACTAGAATAATTGAATCAATTTTATTTAAAGATAATCAATTTAAATTTTTTAAACAATTGAATTTATTATTTATATAGATATAATTGTTATTTTAAATCTAAACAATCCTAAATAGAGGAACAAGACCATTGTATTTTTTTATAATTCTGACTAACTGTTAAATGTTATATAAAAAACAGTATAATACCACCCAAAGCTATAAATGCTCCAATAACTTCTTTTACAGTAACTTTTTCCTTATAAAGCAGAATTGCTGGCGGAATTATCAATACTGGAATAATAGCCATAATAGTAGATGCAATTCCGATCGTTGTAAACTTAATAGCTAATAAGGAGGCATAAACCCCTAAAAATGGTCCAAATATAGATCCTATCATGATAAATTTCATAGAAACGCTATCGGTTGCTGCTTGTTTAACTCTTGGCCATCTTTTAATTAAAGTAACCAATATTAAAAATCCAAATGCTCCTGCTATAATTCTGATTTGAGTGGCTGCAAAAACATTGTAATCACGCATACCATATTTACTTAAAACCAAGCCGGTTGCTTGTCCGATGGTTCCTAAAAAAGCAAATATCAATCCTTTAGGAGCAAAAGAAAATTGCAATTTTCTAGATTTTTTACCTAACTGTTCATCCTCTAATTGTTTCTTTTCGGTGATGACTAAAACAATACCAAAAAGCGTGATAAACATTGCTATTAAAGAGAGTGTCTCCATAGTTTCTCCCAAAACAAACCAACTGATAATAGAAGCTAAAGGAGCTGCTAATGACATGATTAACATTGTGATTCGGGCACTAATAAATTCATAGGACTTGAGGAGGAAATAATCGCCAAATACAAAACCAATTAAACCTGAAATGGACATCCATATCCACTGATGTGAACTGGCATCAAAAGGTAAAAACATGCCTCTAGTAAAAGAAGAAATTACGGCATAGATAACAAGTGCAATCAACAAGCGAATGATGTTTACCGAAATAGAACCGGCTCTGCGTGTTGCTTGTTGAAATGCTAAACTGGTAATGGTCCAAAAAACAGCAGTCAATAGCGCTATCAGTTCACCTTTATGTGTTAAAAGCATGATGATTTATAATTTGGCGCAAAAGTATAAAAAAAAGGAAGCAACTATATGAATTGCTTCCTTTTATTCATTTTACAAATGAATTATTTTATTTTCATCGGTTTTAACTCTTCAAAAAAGATATCATCATTGGGTACATCAAAATCAATTCCCAACACATTTAAATTATTATCAAGATTAAATTTTAGGGTACCAAAATCTAACCAAGCATGCGGTATATCCCAAACTATTTTCCATACATCATAATGCCAATGGGTTAAGCTGGCAGATAAATTAGGAGAATGTTCAAAATTTAATTGAAGTACACCGTCCTCATTTGTGATTATGATATTTCCATATATGGATGATTTATAAGTTCCTTCATATTGACTCAATGGCAAAGAAGGCTGAGTATTGAGGATTCTTTTTGAAATTCGGTCTGCGATTCTGCTATCTTTGGCCTCATAACTATCAGAAAGTTTTAATATTTCTTTATTCCAGTCTTTTACCTTGAGACCTAAATAGGTGTCAATTGCATAATTGGTTGCGGCTGTAATCGGACTTTTCATACCATTGGTTAGGACAACAACACCTAGATTTTGATCCGGAATTAAAGTAACTGCGGTTATCATTCCGTCATATCCGCCGGTATGTCCCATTCTTAAATTTCCGTGATAATCACTTAAACTCCATCCCAATCCATATCCGCTAAAATGACGGTTAAAATCATTTTTCTTGGTCTGATCTACTTTAAAATTATTATGAGGTGTCCAGATATTATTGATGGATGAAGCTGTAAGCAAGGTATCTTTACCATGAATTCCCTTATTTAAATTAAATATCATCCATTTAGAAACGTCGTTTACACTAGAAATTATACCACCCATGGCACCAATTTCTTCCCAGTTTTCCCATTCAATTGGAAAATTAACCTTTTCTTTTCTGCCGTGTGGAGTCGCAAAATTGCCCTTTTCTGGTAGCTCACTCAAAGAAGTAATGGTTCTGTTCATATTGAGCGGAATTAATATTCTTTCTTTAACCACTTCGCTCCATCTTTTTTCAGTTACTTTCTTAATAACTTCTCCTGCAGCTATATACATTAAATTGGAATAACCATAACCGGCTCTAAAATCAAAAGATTTTGGCAAATATTGAGCACCTTTTAAAATTTCTTCAGCAGTTAAATTTGATTTATACCAAATAACATCACCGCTAAAAGTTCCCAAACCAACTCTATGACTTAATAAATCTCTAATCGTAACTTCCTTAGAAACCCAAGGATCATAAACTTCAAAATAAGGCAAGTAATCTTTTACTTTATCATCCCAAGAAAGTTTACCTTCCTGCACTAACATTCCTATAATAGCCGAAGTAAATGCTTTTGAATTAGAAGCAATGGCGTACAAGGTATTGGCATCAGGTTTTTCACTTTTACCTATTTCTAAATAGCCATAGCTTTTTGAAAAAACCAATTTCCCGTCTTTTACAATTCCGATTGACATACTGGGAATATCCCAGTCTTTAGCCATTTGAGCAAAATAGCTGTCTAATTTTTGTTGTTTGAGATTGGATTGATTGTTTTGAGAAAAAAGTACAGTAGTTGAAACTGTACAAAATAGAATTAAAAGTAAATGTTTAATTTTCATCTTATGAATATTTGACTATTTATAAATTTTCTTATTGTAAACTGTCTTTCTTGATGTCTGTTATTAACGTATCTTTTACAACAACTGATATAGTATCTTTAGCACGCCTTGGTACATTTTTACGTGATAAACATTGAAACATAGCTTGTACCTCTTTTGAGGGAGTTCTAAAAGTCCCTTCTAAATAATATTTAAAAGACGGATTCGACTTGATGCTTCGCATAAATTCACCGTTAATGGGTAAGGTTGTATAAGAAGCTTGTCCGTATTGCATATTTTTAAAATGAATAGATGGATTCTCTGCTCCTACCCATGCAGCAGTGACTAAATTAGAAGAAAATCCCAAGAACCAACCATCAGCATGATTTTGAGAAGTTCCTGTTTTACCTCCTAAATCATAAAAAAGTTGAAAATCATATCTAAACGGAGCTGCAATTCCGTTATTCACAACTTTTCTCAACATTTCTACCATTACCTCTGCCGTTTTTGCTGAATAAACTTCTTTTTTCACTTTAACAGGAAAGGTATTGAGCGCATTTCCTTCTCGATCAACAATTTTTAATACAGATACTTCTTGAGATGAGATTCCGTAATTGGGAAAAACACTATAAGCTCTTGCCATTTCTAATAATGAGAGCTCTGCTGTTCCAAGTGACAATGAAGCCACTTTAGGTAATTCGGTTTCAATTCCCATGCTATATGCTAGCCTAATAATATTATCAAGTCCGGCCTTTTCCATCAACTGAACCGTAACTGTGTTTACAGAGGCTGCTAAGGCTCCCCAAACACTAAATTCACCTCCATAGATCATATCAGAATTTTTAGGCTCCCAATCTTCGTATTGTGGATATTTTTTCAATTCGTTGGAATACATATCACAAGGCATCACACCCTTTTCAATGGCAGCAGCAAAAACAAAAGGTTTAAAAGTACTACCAACCTGACGTTTTGTGGTTACATGATCATAATGAAAATAACGTTCATCAATACCTCCTACATAAGCCTTTATATGACCAGTTTTAGGTTCCATGGCAATAAAACTGGCATGTAGGTGTTTTAAATAATGTTTTACCGAATCTAAAGGTGTAATGGTTACATTTTTTTCGCCTTCCCAACTAAATATTTTCATGGGAACAGCTTTGTTAAAAGCATCTCTTATTTTAGATTCTGAAGCGCCCGCTTCTTTCATTAATTTATATCTGCGAGAATTTTTGATTGCATTTTCCAATACTATCGGTACATCATCCCACGGCTCTTCTCCCCTCCATTGATATTCAAACTCTCGTTGTAAATGTTTAAGTCTTTTTGCAACAGCCTTTTCTGCATATTGTTGCATTTCATAATTTAGAGTGGTATAAATCTTTAAGCCGTCTTTATATAAATCGTATTCTTTACCACTTGGTTTAAAATTTGACTTCAACCATTCTTTCATTTCCATTCTGACATATTCTGTAAAATAACGTGCTTTACCAATATGTCTACTCAGTTGCTTCTTTTTGGTGATTAATGGAATATTTGAAAGGGAATCTAATTGATTTTGTGTAATGAAATGATGTTCTTTCATCAACAATAACACTACATTTCTTCTGCTTCTGGATTTCTCTGCATTTTTTAGCGGATTATAAGTGTAGGATGCTTTTAACATACCAATTAAAACGGCACCTTGCTCAATAGATAATTTGGATGCAGAAGTACTAAAAAATCGTTGTGAAGCACTTTCTAAACCAAAAGCAGAATCGCCAAAAGGAACCGTATTAAAATAAAATTCAATGAGTTGCTCTTTACTAAAATGTTGTTCTAATTTATAGGCAGCAACCATTTCTTCTAATTTATTGATGGGAGTTGATAAAAACCAATAGTTTTTTCTAGGAAAATAATTTTTAACGAGTTGTTGCGTTATGGTACTTCCTCCACCCGCACTTTTATCTTGTAAAATAATGGTTTTAACCAACACTCTAAATAAACTCTTGATATCCACTCCATTGTGCTCATAAAAGCGCTCATCTTCTGTAGCTATAAGTGCTTGAACAATGTGTTTTGGAATGGAGTCGTAAGGAATATTAACCCTGTTTTCTTTATCAAATCTGAAAAGCAACACATTATCTGCAGAATACACTTCTGACGCTTCCATATTTCTAAATAACTTTATTTCTTTATAGGTTGGAACGCGTCCGAAAAATCCAAAATAAATGGCTAAAAAGAATATAATAGTAAATACAAAACCGCCCAAAACACTATACTTAAATAGGTTTCTTATATCCTTTTTTGTATATTTTTTGAAATTTAATAGCGATGTAAACTTGTTCTTAAGTAGGTTGAAATAGCTCATTATATTGGTTTAAATCTAAACTCGGATTAATTTACGGAAATTACTTTAAACCATCGATGGTTACATTAATTTTCCCTGTTGATTTTATGGTAGCAATTATTGCTTGATCTGTCAATTGAATGGTATCTATAATAATACCCTCCAATTTGCCATTGATAAAAACCCCCGGAGCTGGTGAAAAATTACTCAAATAGTTTGACAGTTGTTTTTGAGCATTTTCAACATCTTTTTTAATTGAATATTGGGTATTTTCTTTAATTTTTTTAAGTATTACCCCTTGTGCTAACCAATTAGCCGTTTTTAATAAAGAATTTTTAGTATCTAAAATATAGTCTAAATCTTCAAAATAGATGACCGATTTTTGTTCGTTATAAGTAGGAATTCCCGATAAATAAATCGTTCCGTTAATACTTCCAGAAAGATCCAAAGCAATAATCATTTTTCCATTTTTATGCCACAAATCAACTTTATGAACCGTCACTTTTTTATTCCCCGACACAAACTCTTGACCTTCAAAATTCTTAGTAATTATTTGAGAAATTTGTAAATAGGGTGAAACTACCATTAAAGATGCCGAAAATTTATCAGCTATATTCTTAACCGGTTTTAATACTAATTTTTCTTTCTGAAATGTTTTTTTAGCTTCTTTTCCAACTATAGTTTCTATATGACAATCCAATCCTAAATCTAAAAAAATGGATTCATTTTTAATTTTAGCATCGGTTACATTTAAATTTAAAGGCTTTATTGTAAACCAAGTTTCAAATTGCTGGTTTACTAAGGTAGGAACGCTAATTTTATCTAAAGCATCTAAAACAAAAGGCTGAAAATTAAGTGATTTCTTAATGGCATCATCTATACTTTTTTCTATTGTGGGTTTAAAATAATTCATTGCCGGATTCACTAAATACGTAATAGGTATTACTTTACCGGCGATATTTACGGATGGATTTTCTTTCCATTCAATAGATTTTATACTGGTTTTAGTGTTTAATTGCCAGTTATTTAACGTTACATCACTCAT
>JAMPYA010000061.1 GCA_023700885.1 Flavobacteriaceae bacterium | reverse complement strand
TTTTTCCTTCTTTAATAGTTTGATTTTCCATAGTTTACTTGTTTAAAATTAGTTGATTTTTAGCAAATATTCCATAAGCTTTTCCTTTTAATGTCTTACCTAAAAAAGCTGAATTCTTAGAAGTTGATAAAATGTTATTACTATCAAAAATATAAGCTTCATCGGGATTAAACAGCGTAATTTCGGCCAGTTCATTTTCAGCAATTTTTGGAATTTTAAGATTAAAAACTTGACGAGGTTTAGTGGTAATCGTTTCCATAAAATCATCCGTTTTTATAATTGAATTGATGCTTCCATAAAAACTTTCTAAACCAATAGTTCCGTTTTTAGCCATTTGGAATTCAATTTTTTTATGTTCAATATCAATTGGGCAGTGGTCGCTAGTAATGAAATCAATAGTGCCATCTTTAATGCCTTTTAAGAGCGCTTTTTGGTCTGATGAAATTCTTAAAGGAGGTAACAATTTGTAATTAGTATCAAATTCGTATAATTCACTATCGTTTAGAAATAGATGATGTGCAGCAACACTACAGCTAACATTTAATGCTTTTGATTTTGCTTTTCTGATAAGGTTAACAGATCCTTCCGTAGAAATAGTCGGAATATGTAGTTTTCCGCCAGTATATGCTAAAATAGCTACATCTCTTGTAATTTGTAGTTCTTCTGCAAAATTTGGAATTCCTCTAATCCCTAATTTTACACTATTTTCTCCTTCATTAACCACACCGGATCCGGCAATATCTTTATTTTGAGGGTAACTCATTACAACTGCTCCAAAGCTTTGAGAATATTGTAGCGCAATTTTGAGTACATTAGCATTGTTGATGCTCTTTTTATAATCACCAAATGCAATAGCTCCAGAATTAATCAAATCGAATAATTCGGTTAATTCTTTACCTTCAAATTTTTTAGTTAAACTTCCAATCGGATAGAGTTGAGTGGCAGTTTTTTTGGATTTATTGATTAAAAATTCTACTAAAGATTTATTATCAACAATTGGATTGGTATTTGGATTTAAAGCAATTCCTGTAAATCCACTAAGAGCAGCTACTTTTAAACCATTTTCTAAGGTTTCTCTTTCTTCATATCCAGGTTCTCCAAATGAAACGCTTCCATCAAACCAACCTATTGATATATGTAAATTGGGTAATTCTACTATTTTATAGTGATCGGAATTTTTAATATTTGAAGCAATCTTCTTGATGATTCCATTTTCAATTAAAATATCATTTATAGAATTATGAAGTTCAGAATTTGGCTGAATAATTTTGGCAGATTTTAATAATACATTCATAGTTGATCTGTTGGATGAATTAAAATATGGAAATAAAATTTGTGGTAAATATTGAAAAATAGAGCGGAAAAAAAGCTATTTAAAATAGCACTTTTTGAGATTTTATAAAATGTAAAATTGGTCAACATTTTAGAAAGATTTATCAAAGATAAAAAAATCTGTTGTTAAATCTGTGAAAAATAGTTTTTAAGTATTGCTTGTGCATAATGACTTGCAATTTCATCAGCAAATTTTTGAAAATCGATGTGTGAATTGTCCATAGCTTTATCAGAAATAATTCTGATAATAGAAAACGGAATATCATATTCGTAACAAACCTGAGCTATTGCTGCGCCTTCCATTTCTACACAGTCTGCTTGAGGTAAATCTTTTAATAATGCAATAATTTTTGCTTTTGATGAAATAAATTGATCGCCACTTAAAATGGTTCCAAGTTTCATTTTTGGAGCGGTAATGTTAAAATTAATCGCTTTTTCTGTAGGAATTAATTTATTGAAGTTTACTAAAAATTTTTCTGTTGCTGTAATTAACTTTTGATTTTTTTGAGGTTCAAATCCAGTTTTATGTAATAACGGAATTTCAAACTTTGGATACAGTGGAAAAGCATCCATATCATGTTGAAATAAAGTATTACCAATAACGATATCACCAATATTTAAATCAGAATTTAAGGCTCCGGCAACCCCCGTAAAAATAATTTCACTTAAATCAAAATCATTAATTAGCTGAGTTGTAGTAACGGCAGAAGCCACTTTTCCCCATCGAGAAAAAACCAAAATAACTTCCTTCTCAAATAAAATTCCCTCGTAATAATCGCGTTTACCTTTGTGTGTTATGGTTACATTTTGAAGTTCATTCAATAATTCTTGTATTTCTTCGCGCATGGCGCTGATAATTCCGATTTTCATCTGTTGATTATTAAAAGATTAAAAGATTGAAAGATTGAAAGATTAAAAAAAAACTAGCTCATTTTTAAATTTTTTATATACATATGTCTATGATCTTTAATCTTAGTTCTTTAATCTTCAATTATTCATTTTTCATTTTTCATTATTAATTATAAAACCGTCTTTCATTTCAAATTTTTTATCAGCCATATTAGCTAATTCTTTGTTATGAGTTACGATGACAAATGTTTGCCCAAATTGGTTTCTTAAATCAAAGAAAAGTTGATGTAAATTTTTAGCAGCTTCTGAATCTAAATTGCCACTTGGTTCATCTGCAAAAATAACTGCCGGATTATTAATGAGCGCTCTAGCAACTGCAACTCGCTGCTGTTCTCCTCCAGAAAGCTCGTTAGGTTTGTGATTTATTCGATGTGATAAGCCTAAAAAATCTAATAATTTTTTTGCTTCGGTCTCAACCTCTTTTCTATTTTTGTTAGCTATAAAACCCGGAATACAAACATTTTCTAAAGCAGTAAATTCAGGTAAAAGTTGATGAAATTGGAATATAAATCCGATATGTTTATTGCGAAATTTTGATAATTCTTTATCGCTTAAATTAATGATAGCTTGATTATTAATATGTAATGTTGATTTTGAGTTTTGATTAGGTAAATCTAAAGTTCCTAAAATTTGAAGCAAAGTAGTTTTACCGGCTCCAGACGGACCAACAATTGCTACAACAGAACCCTTTTCAACCTGAATATCAACTCCTTTTAAAACTTGAACATCACCGTATGATTTAAATATATTTTTAGCTAAAATCATTTTATTCATGAATATTGTTAAAGCAAAAATAAAAAAAGAGAAGTGATAATCTTCTCTTTTCCTTTGCTATATTAATTTGAATTAAGAGTTTTTGTTTTTTAATCTATTATAATCTAAATAATAAACCAATCTTAATGAAAATAAGTGTTCTGTTGGTTGGTTAAATAAATCATCTAAGTTTTCATTAAAATTGAGATATGCGTTAGAAGTTTCATTAAAAATAGAATTTCTGTACAATGCAGTTAATTGACTTCCTGGAGCGAATTCCCAATTGTATTTTAAGTCAAAATTCCAAGAATTGTAATTAATATCATGATTGGCTGTATATGAATTTGGGATAAGTAAACCATTTTGAGCTAATTCATAAAATTGAGAATCGTATTTAACAGGTGTCCAATTATGTCTTAATGACAATGTAAGTGACGATTTGGTATTAAAATTATATTGACCTGATATTGAATTTGTATAGGTATTAGAATTGCGTTCACCAAATATTATTTTATTTCCGACATCATTTACATAACCATTTTCATTATTTACATCTCTATATTGAAATAAATAAACCATAGTAAATTGATTATTAAAACGATATCTTGGTGATAAATTAAGATGCATTCTATTAGATGAATCGTTAAATCGATGGGTAAAATAAGTTCTAGCATCTAAAGCAAATTTATTTCTGTAATCAGTAGAAAAGTAATTAAATATTTCAAAACGGGGATTTACTGTATAAAATCTACCTTCTGTTCTAGGTTCATAAAAATCATATTGCTTACCAATAGAGACTTCATATTTTCCACCAAAAGAAAAATGTTTTAAAGTTGTTGCATCAAAATTAAAATCAATAGCATTGCCAGTAAAATCATTTGGATTTAATCTATTCCTAGTTCTTGCTTCTAAGCCTATTCTGTATGAATTAAAGTGCTTAGTTGGCTCAAAAGTACGGTAACTAATTTCTGCAAAATAGTTGATAAAGTTATTGTTGCGCTGGAAACCTAAATCATTAATATTAAAATTATCATCATTTAAAAAATATCCTATTTCAAATTGATAATTGTCTATTTTTTTTTCAAGTCTTAAAAAACTAGAAAATCCATTTTCTGTATTTTCAGGATCATCAAAAATGCTACTCATCTTAAGATCTCCGCTTATATTAAAAGTATTTTTTTTATTGTTGATGTCGAAAATTAATCCGCTAACATTAGCATCTCTAAAATTACCAGCTCTTATAACATTTGTATTGATAAAACTTACTGATGAATTTTTATTAAATTGTTGATCTAATACAATAATGCTATAATTAGCAAGAGGCTCAGTAACTACTTTTCTATAGGTTTGATCGGTTTCATTATAAACTGTTGCTTCAGTTTCTTCTGTAATAGCGTTAAAAATTCCTATACCTAATCCTTTTTTAGTTCTTCCTGATAATTTAACAGCATTTAACATGGTTACTTTTTCAGGATTATCTGTAATTGTTTCATTAGGGTTTAAAGGTATATCTCCATATTTTGAAGGCAAACCACCAATTCTTCTTGAATAAAATAAATTTCCTTTGCTAAAAAGTTCAGTGCCTTCATTAAAAAAACTTCTTTTTTCAGAATAATTTTGTTCAAATGGACCTAAATTAAGTTCTACAGCATCAAAATCAGTTTGACTAAAATCAGGAATTAAGGTAGCATCCAAAGTAAAACTGTCATTTATACCGTATTTAATATCTAATCCAACACTATAATCAGTTTGAGATTTACCGTCAAATTTAATAGCAGAGGCTGATGCATATGGATAAAAGCTTAAACGGGTAGGAGTATCTATTTTTGTTACACCAGTAAGTAATCCTGCATATAAGGTATAAGCTCCTTTTGTTTTGTCGACAAAATTCCATGAATATTTTTCTTTAAGACTTTGTATGTTTCTAGCAAAGTTGATACCCCAAATTTGATTTTCTTGATTTGAAAATCTCAAATTTAAATAGGGTATTTTCATTTCAACAACCCATCCATTGTCATTAATTTTAACACCGCTTTCCCATACTGCATTCCAAGAAAAATCCTCATTTCCGTTGATAACTTTAGCATCAGCTTGCGACCCAGAACTAAAAACAACAAAAGCCACATCATTTAGTCCGTCATTATTTGGATTTAAAGTAACAAATAAATAATCTGCTTGACCAAAATTGTCTCTACCCAAAATTTCCATTGGTATAGACTTTACATTGTCATCATATAAATAAGCGCCAATATATATAGCCTCTTCAGTATAGGTAACTTTAATTTTTGTTTTTTTATTTGTTGGTTCAGGGGTTCCACTTCCAGGATCAAACATTGTAAAATCTGTTGCTTCGTCTAATTTTCCCCAAATTTCCTCATCAAGAATACCATCAATTTTAATTGATTCATCTGTTTTAAAGGTATGAAGAGTTTTTTTCTCATTAAGACTTTTGCTTATTAATGTTGATGATAACTGGCTGTAAATGTTTGTAAAAACTAAAAGGAATAATAAAGATATTCTAATTGTGAGGTGCTTCATTTGATGAATTTCTTATGGAAAATACAAAGATTTCTATTTTTTAAGGAACATACCAAAAAAAAATGTTAAAGTTTCTATAAAGAAATGTTGATTTTAAATATTTCTAAAAAAATCTTTTGAGCAAAAACACTTTTTTTTCTAAAATTGATAGTATTTTTGCCTCAAATTTAAATAGTCTTCATAATGAATTTACACGAATATCAAGGAAAACAAATATTAAACAGTTTCGGTGTTAGAATTCAACGCGGAATTGTAGCTGAAAATCATTTAAAAGCTGTTGAAGCTGCTAAGCAATTATCAGTAGAAACAGGTACTAGTTGGTGGGTTATTAAAGCTCAAATCCATGCAGGTGGAAGAGGTAAAGGTGGTGGTGTAAAATTAGCAAAATCACTCCAAGATGTTGAAACCATCTCTAAAGAGATCATCGGTATGATGTTGAAAACTCCTCAAACTTCTGCAGAAGGTAAAAAAGTTAACCAAGTTTTGATTGCTGAAGATGTTTATTATCCAGGCGAAGCACAACACGAAGAATTTTATATGTCTGTTTTATTAAATAGAGCTACCGGTAGAAACATGATAATGTATTCTACAGAAGGAGGTATGGATATTGAAACCGTTGCAGAAGAAACTCCACATTTAATTTTTACAGAAGAAATTGATCCTGCTCTAGGAATTATGCCTTTTCAAGCTCGTAAGATTGCATTTAATTTAGGTTTATCTGGTGATGCACACAAAGACATGGTAAAATTTGTAACTAATTTGTACAAAGCTTATATCAATTCTGACGCTTCATTATTTGAAATTAATCCGGTTTTAAAAACTTCTGATAATAAAATTTTGGCAGTTGATGCTAAAGTAACTATTGATGATAGCGCTTTATTCCGTCATAAAGATTATATCAATTTAAGAGATTTGCGTGAAGAAAATCCGATAGAAGTAGAAGCTAATGCCGTTGGATTAAATTATGTTGCTTTAGATGGAAATGTAGGTTGTATGGTAAATGGTGCCGGTTTAGCAATGAGTACTATGGATTTGATTAAGCAATCGGGTGGTGAGCCGGCAAACTTTTTAGATGTTGGAGGTACTGCAGATGCCGAAAGAGTTGAAACAGGTTTTAGAATTATTTTAAAAGACCCAAAAGTAAAAGCTATTTTGGTTAATATCTTTGGAGGAATTGTTCGTTGTGACCGTGTTGCGCAAGGTATTGTTGATGCTTATAGAAATATGGGTGATGAAATTAAAATCCCAATTATTGTTCGTCTTCAAGGAACGAATGCTGTTGAAGCAAAAATATTAATTGAAGAAAGCGGTTTAGCTGTTCATTCTGTAGTTGAATTCCAAGAAGCTGCAGATAAAGTACAAGAAGTTTTAGCGATGTAAGTTACAAGCAGTATTATATATAAAAAAACCAGCATTAGCTGGTTTTTTTATGATTATAAACAGATGATTACATCAAAGGACCAAAGAAAACTGCATTCATCAATATTTTGTCAGTTCCCAACCAAAAAGCTCTAAAATTGACATTATCAGTTAGTCCAATTACTTTACCGCGACCTAAGTTTTCTACTTTAAACGGAATTGTATTACTAATAGCTTTTAAATTTTCATTAGATATGTATCCACTTATCAAAGGATTTTTAGTGTATTGTATTGGATGTTTAAAATGGGTGCTATCTGGTTCTATAAATATTTCAGTATCTCTAAAAATAGCTATTTTATTAGTAGAAATTCCGAAATTTATAGGATGACTTCTGTCTAAATTTACTTCAAAAATGGCCCCACCAATTTCTTGAGCTCCCTTAAATTCTCTTCGCTGTTCAAAGCTAACATTTTGCATTTCTGGTTTCACTTTTTTTAAGTTTACAGTAAGCAATTTTGCTTCACTTAAAACTTTAACACTATTTTTATATCCAATTAAAATGCCTCCATTTTGAACAAATTCCTTTAGTTTGTCAACCGTTTGAATGTCTAATTTACCTGAAAAACTTGGTAAAATAAGCGTTGTATAAGTTGATAAATTAAAACGATTAATTCTGTTAATGTCTAATTTTGTGATATTCATTTGATAACGTATATCAAACAAATGCCAAATTTCGCCGGCATCATAACTAGATATTCCGTCACCCACAAACATGGCTACTTTTTGATTTTTAATATTTTCGAAATTAGCACTTCCTAAATCAATTCCGTCAGTAAGACTTGTAGAACTGGGGGTGATTTCAATTCCGGTTTCATCTGCAATAGCATTGAGTAATTTATATATTTCTTCTGATGAAATTGACTGATTTTGAACCGGAATTTGAATAGTTCCAAAATCAAATAATTTTCCATTTTGAGTAAAAGATTTCATGGCCGTTTTAACCCGAATTCCTTTTGATAAAATTTTGTTCAAAGCTTTTGGTGTATTATAATCATGCCATTCAAATAAATAAGCCACTTCACTTTTTCCTAATGGTTTTTTAGTTTTGAAACTTATATTGGTAATTTCATCTCCAATCATTTTTTTGTCTGAAATGCTATCATATGTAACATTAAAAGCGAGCGGAAGTGTCCATGTAGAAATGTCGTAAAATAAACTGTCGGCAAATTTGGTACGTTTTTCAAACATCGAAGAAATTAGTAAATAATTTTTTTGTTGTAGTGGAATTACGTAACTATTTGCTTGTTTAAATAGTTTTCCATTTAATTTAGTGTCTTCTTTAAGTTGATGGATTTTAATTTTATGCTGATTTAATATTTGAGCTAAAATGGTTACTTTAGTAGCATCTTTTTCATCATAAAAAACCAAGGCTTTAGTTTTGTCTTGCTCTGCTTTTTTAGCAGCTTCAACATAAAAGTTACGTTGATAATTAAGCAAATCTAACCGCAAATTGATTCCTGCATCCAAAGTTGCTATGGCGTTTGTAAGTTGATTTTTAATAGCAATAGGAAAAGTTAAAAGTCCATTTTCTGTATTTTGTGCACTTCCTCTAGAACTGGCTTGTTCGAATAAAATTCCAATTCCTCCATTGATATCTGGATATGTTGAACCTTTTCCGTAATAAAAATCGTCATAATTTTCTTCTGTAAAATAGGATGATCCAATTTTATCTAATGCTTTTGCATAATAATTAGAAATTTCTTTTGTTAATTTTTGATTTAAAATTGGTGTTAAAGGGTGCGTACTTGAAGGAACTCCAGGTTGAAAAAAGTAAGTTGAGTTAGTTCCCATTTCGTGAAAATCAGTTGTTATATTTGGATACCACTGATGAAAAGTTTTTATTCTTACTCTAGATTCTGGTTGTTGAATAACCAACCAATCTCTATTTAGATCAAACCAATAGTGATTGGTTCTACCTCCAGGCCAAACTTCATTAAATTCACGGTCATTACCATCCAGATTCAAATGATTGCTTTTATGCATATTAACCCAAGTAGAAAAACGTTGATAACCATCAGGATTAAGTGATGGGTCTAACAAAATAATAGTATTTTCTAAAATATTTTCAATGTGCTCACCTTCGGCAGCCGCTAAATAATAAGCTAGAAGAATACTGGCATTGATACCGCTTGCTTCATTTCCGTGAACAGAAAATCCTTGATTAATTACCAAAGGCATTTTTTCTAAATTTAAGTTTTTAGAAATGGTACTTTCAGTTAGTTTAAAATGTTCTTCTTTAATTTTTTCAATATTCTGATGATTTTTTTCAGAAGTAATTGTCAATAAAATTAGCGGTCTGTTTTCATGTGTAACCCCTCTGTTTTCTAGTATCAATCTACTTGAAGCTTTAGATAATATGGTTAAATAATTGATAACTTGATCATGTGAAGGATGCCATTCGCCAACTTGATATCCTAAAATACTTTCGGGTGTCGGAATTGATTTGTTTAATGTTACATCCTTAGAAAAATAATAATTGAGACCTAGTTCTTGTTGACTATAGATTGTAGAAAATGTAACTAAAATTAAAAATAGGGAGATTTTTTTCATATTTATATTGTGTTTTCTATAAAAAAGCCACGCTTTTGGGCGTGGCTCTAAATGTAAATAAAAAATTATATTAATTAGATATCTTCAAAACGAATATCCGTAAAATCTCCAGTTGAAACTTCATCTTCTTCAACTTCACCATTATTTTTTTTGAAATCTTTTTGATGACGTTCACTTATTACTTCATCTCCTTTTTCATTTACAACAAAATCAGTTGCTGTTTTTAAGATTTCCATAAACTCAGAAAAATCTTCTTTGTACAGATATATTTTGTGTTTTTTGTAATGAAAAGAACCATCTTCATGAGTAAATTTTTTACTCTCAGTAATAGTTAAATAATAATCATCTGCTTTGGTAGACCTAACATCAAAAAAATACGTTCTTCTTCCTGCTCTCAGTATTTGTGAAAAAATTTCTTCTTGTTCTAAATTTTCATGTTCACTCATAATATCACTCTTTTTAATTAACATTCTTGATTAAGTGTGACACAAATCTAACAAAATAAATTGCTTTTGCAATACTTGTTTTGTAAAAAGTAAGTTATTTAGAATGATTAAAAATCATTAATTACCATGTAATTGTTCATCGTATAAGTCTTTATAAAAACCTGTAACTGTAAGTAGTTCATCATGAGTGCCTTCCTGTATTATTTTGCCCTTTTCTAATACAATTATTTTATCTGCATTTTTGGCAGATGAAATTCTGTGACTAATAATTAAAGTAGTTCTGCCTTGTGAATATTTTTCCAAATTTTGTAAAATTTGTTCTTCAGTTTCTGTATCTACCGCAGATAAACAATCATCTAAAATTAAAATTTTAGGATTTTTAATAAAAGCTCTTGCCATTGAAACACGTTGCTTTTGGCCCCCAGAAAGTGTTATTCCTCTTTCTCCTAAAATAGTATCATAACCATTTTTAAATTCAATTATATTTTGATGGACATCGGCCAATTTAGCAGCATCTTCTATTTCTTTTGTTGTGGTATTTTCTACGCCAAATTTAATATTGTTAGTAATGGTATCCGAAAACAGAAAAGAATCTTGAGGTACAAATCCAATTTGTTCTCTTAAAGAGTGTAAATGATGATTTTTTATTGGAACATCATCAATCAGAATAGAACCTTTTTCAACATCATATAGACGAGCAATTAATTGAGCAATGGTTGATTTTCCAGATCCGGTTTTTCCTAAAATGGCTAAAGTTTTACCTGATTCTATATTAAATGAAATATTTTTAAGTGCAGTTATATTAGTGTCATCATAAGTAAAACTTACATTTCTAAACGAAATTTTTCCTTCAATTTCTTGTTTTTCTTCCTGAGTATTGAATATTTCAGGTTCAATTTCTAAAAATTCATTAAT
>JAMPYA010000060.1 GCA_023700885.1 Flavobacteriaceae bacterium | reverse complement strand
TCTTTTTTTGCCCTACACCCTACACTCTCAATGAACTCCCAAATCAAAACCATCATCCCTTTTGCGAGTGCAAACCTACAACCTTTTCCATTTCCTACAAACCTTTTTCTAACCTTTTTTTAAAGTTTTTTTTAATGATGTTGTAGATTATTTAACCCCAATGAGTTACAATTTAGGGGTAACTACAAATTTAATAAAAAAAATTTATTTGAAATGATTTTTATGAAGTAATTTTATTTTGATTGCTTTAAAAGTTTACGCTTTTCTTTTATTTCATCGAAATAAATTGGTGTTTTTGGCTTTTGTTCTATTAATGTTCCTTCTATAAATTCTCTTTGTAGAATTTGTTCTATTAGAAAATCTTCATCAATATTAAGTGGATCGTAGGGTAATTTCAATGATAAATCAAACATAGATGCTGTTGCATTATACCAAAATGCATTCCATCCGCTTCTATAATCTTTAATTAAATTATAAACTGTTTCATCCGTTTGACGATGTATTAACTTTATCATTATTCTACCATTGGTGCGTGTCAACTTTTTTAATTTATCAGAAAACTCATTTTCCATATAATGTTGAGCCATTAAAATATATTTTTTCTTCTTACTTTTGGAAGGTATTTTTTGCAAACGTTCATCTAAAACTGCTAATTTCTCAGCGGCATAGGTAGCATAAGGATATGATTTAATGACTTTATCTCTAAACCACAGATAATAACGTCTATCCTTATCAGAAGGAAATTTCACTTTATCTAATAACTGCACTTCTCGCAATTCTATAACTAATGTATCTCCTTCGTATATAATATAGTCTCCAAATGTTTTTAATGAATCGATTTTAACTGATTTCGACTTTTGAGCAAACGTAAATGAATGTATAATTATAAAAAGTAACAGAATTTTTGTTTTCATAGTTTTATTTAAATCGACAGCAAAATTAAATGTATTTTTTTAAATAAAGCAATTCTATTATTTGGATAATCAAATGTTATTCCATTTTTAAAATTTAAAAAAACTGATAATTTTAAACAAATGTCTATTTTTGAAAAATAATTAAACTGTAAAGTATGGAAACTCTTTTTACTGAGAAATCAATTGCCTTTTTAACAAAATACCTGAATAATGCTTCTCCTACGGGTTATGAAAGTGAAGGTCAAAAAATATGGATGCAATATCTTAAGCCTTATGTAGATATATTTATTACTGATAACTATGGAACTGCTGTAGGAATTATTAATCCTGAAGCTCCTTTTAAAGTTGTAATAGAAGGTCACGCAGATGAAATTTCGTGGTATGTTAACTATATTACTCCAGAAGGATTAATATATGTAATCCGTAATGGTGGAAGTGATCATCAGATTGCACCTTCAAAAAGAGTGAATATTCATACTAAAAAGGGAATTGTAAAAGGAATTTTTGGTTGGCCTGCCATTCATACAAGAGATAAAGGTAAAGAAGAAGCCCCCAAATTAGAAAATATTTTTATTGATTGTGGATGTAATACTAAAGAAGAAGTTGAAAAATTAGGCGTTCATGTTGGGTGTGTTATTACTTATCCAGACGAATTTTTTATCCTTAACGAAAATAATTTTGTGTGTAGAGCGCTCGATAATAGAATGGGTGGATTTATGATTGCAGAAGTGGCTCGTTTACTTTATGAAAACAAAGTTAAATTGCCATTTGGATTGTACATCACTAACTCTGTTCAAGAAGAAATTGGTTTACGTGGAGCAGAAATGATTACTCATACCATTAAACCAAATTTGGCTATTGTAACGGATGTTTGCCATGATACTACAACGCCAATGATTGACAAAAAGAAAGAAGGAGAAATAAAATGTGGTAGCGGACCAGTAATTAGTTATGCCCCTGCTGTACAAAATAATGTACGTGAATTAATTATCAACACAGCAGAAAATCAAAAAATTCCTTTTCAAAGATTGGCATCATCTAGAGCAACAGGAACAGACACTGATGCTTTTGCTTATAGTAATGGCGGAGTTCCAAGTGCTTTAATATCATTACCGCTACGCTATATGCATACAACTGTAGAAATGGTTAATAAACAAGATGTTGAAAATGTTATAAAATTAATTTATGAAACACTTAAAAATGTTGATCCATTAAAAGGGTTTAGTTATTTTAAGTAAAGCAACAAATTAGCATCCATTAATCAATATTATCATGCTCCATAAATTTTTAGGTGTTACTCGTTTTTTATTATTTTTAATAATAATATTTCTATTTTTTTCATATCTGTTTTTAACAAATTTTTTCTATTCCAAAGAAAAGCAAATAAAAAGAGGATTAACTACCAGAAGATTTGTAATAAACCATTTTCTAAATAAAGTAATTGGAGTTAAAATTACAGTTAATGGTACAATACCAAATGAGAGATGTATATTAATGGCAAATCACAGAACTTATTATGATGCAGTTGCTGTACTAAAAGATGTTTTAGCATTTCCGATTGGAAAAATAGAAGTTCAATCATGGCCATTAATTGGTTATATAGCCTCATTAACCGGTGTTTTGTTTGTTGATCGATCAAGCAAAGAAAGTAGAAGTCGCACTATTGATGCTATGAAACAAAAGTTAAATCAAGGGTATTCCATTTTTAATACGCCAGAAGGCACCACTCACGATGAACCTACAACAATATTTTTTCATCCTGGAACATTTGCTACAGCGGCAAAGTTAAATGTGCCTGTTGTACCTATTGCTATTGAATATAAATTTAAAGAAGATGCTTGGATAGGTGACGATACTTTTATACGTCATTTTATTCAATGTTTTGGAAAATTGAAAACTGAAATTCAAATAACTTATTTCGAACCTATCATTTCTAACGATGCTGATTATTTATTAAATACTACAAAATCATTAATTGATACCGAATTATCGCGCATCAGAAAAGAATGGAATTTAAACTAAAAAAGCCCTAAGGCTTTTTTATAAGAAATTACTTTTTTACAAATCTTAATTTACCTGTTTCAACAGCTATACCTGTTTTAGCTAATATTGTAAAAATAAATGCCCCCAGCGCCCAAATTGACAATGTAACACCAATTTCAATAAAAGAAGGTGTGTATTCTGTAATTTCACCCCATTGACCTGGAATAAACCCCGGAACAATTAAACCAAATCCTTTTTCAATCCAAATACCTATAAATAAAATAATACATGCTATAATTAAAAACTTTTTATTGGTTCTAATTTTATGAATTGTCAGCATTACAGTTGCAACAATATTTAGAGTAATGGATGTCCAAATCCATGGAACAAGTGCTGTTTTACCTTCTAATCCGAAGAATAAATACTGTGCACTTATACTGTGATGAGTTGGAAAATAAAATTCTTTAAATAACTCAGATATCAGCATTATAATATTTATTTGAGCTGCCACAGTAACTATGATAGCTATTTTATTGACAGTTTTATCTTCTACTTTAAACAAGGTAAATTTATTGATAACCGTTAATATTAATATTATTAAAGCCGGACCAGCAGCAAAAGCAGATGCTAAAAATCGTGGTCCGAGTAAAGCTGTATTCCAAAAGGGTCTTGCTTGCAATCCTTGGTAAAGAAATGCAGTAACCATATGAATAGATACTGCCCAAAATACTGAGATAAATACACCCGGTAAATACACTTTTTTATTGGGTTCTTTATTCTGATATATATTAATCAATATATATAAAGGAATAGTAATATTGATAAATAAATAACCATTTAGCACTATAATATCCCAACTCAACATTGAATTTGGAAAATTTAAGATTCCAATTCCTGGTATGACATGCCATAAATTGGCGGGACCTCCAACATCAACCACCACAAAAGCTAAACACATTACTAAGGCTGAAACTGCTAAACCTTCTCCAATTAATACGGCTTGTTTAAAATCGATATCTTTAAATACATAAGATGGCAATACCAACATTACTGCTGCAGCTGCAATTCCAACTAAGAAGGTAAAGTTTGAAATATAAAGTCCCCAACTAACACCATCACTCATACCTGTAACAATTAATCCTTGGTCAACTTGAATATAATAGCAATATGCCCCTATCAACATCACTAATGTTAAAAAAGCCATCCACAAATGATACGCCTTACTACCGCTTGTTACTTCTTCAATGCTATCTTTAAAAAATTGAATGAATACTTTCATTATTTATCTTTTAATCTTTTTTATTAATCCATATAATACCAAAACTTAGGTTCTGTACCTAAATCTTCTTTTAATCGGAATACTTTTTTGTTTTCTAAAATCCAGCGAATTTCGCTTTTTGGGTCTAATAAATTACCAAATTTACGCGCACCAGTTGGACAAGCATCAACACAAGCAGGATTTTCGCCACTGCGAGATCGTTGAATACAAAAGGTGCATTTTTCCATCACTCCTTTTTTACGCAGTCTATTTCCTAAATAATGTTGATTTTTATTTACTTCCTCTTCTGGAACATGAGGTTGACCCCAATTAAATCTTCTTCCGTCATAAGGACATGATGCAGAGCAATATCTACAACCTATACACCAATCATAATCTACCACTACAATTCCATCTTTTTCTTTCCAAGTGGCTTCGGTTGGGCATACACTTACACAGGGCGGATTTTCGCAATGAAAACATTGCGTACCAATATAAAAATGATTGTTTGCAGGAACTTCATTATAATAGTTGTCTTCTGCTTTCTCAAAATTAAATCCATGACCCTTTTCAATTTGATGAATTCTGATGTATTGCATTTGCGAATCTCTATCTTGATTATTTTCTTCAATACAAGCATTTACACAATCCATGTATCCCTGACATTTTGATATATTAAAAGCATATCCAAATAACACATCTTCCATGGGACCTTGGTGTGAAATATTGATCGTATTTCCTGTTTTCTTTTCGTATAAAGATTCTAATCGCTGAACCGTTTGAATTCGTTCATCATCAGACATAATTTTATAATTCTTCTTAAAAAATTCATCCCAAGACATTTGAGAGGCTTCTTTTTCATGATCTTCAGAAAAAACAGAGCATGAAGTTGAGGCTATTCCAACTCCGGCTATTAAACCCGCAGTCATTTTTTTAAGAGCACCTCTTCTATCGGTATTTTCAAGAGTAATTTGATGCCAAGTATTTTGGTCTTGCTGATTATTTTTAATTTCTTCCTTACTCATTTTCTATATTTTAATCATGTACAGTTTATCTTTTATCTTCTCTCTTCAATTTTCTTAGTATTTAACCTCGATGGTAATCGCGTTTCAAATTTTGGACTATGTGGATTATGACAACCTACACAGGTTTGAGAAATTCTAGGATTTACCCATCCTTTTACTCTTTTTCCATGGGCGCCACCTAACCAATCTTTGTATTCTGATGAGTGACATTGAGCACATGCTTTATAACTTTGATTAAAATCAATATCAGCATTTAAGTTACTTTTAAGATTGTCTAAATTTTGTGTTGGATGACATGAATTACACATCAAGACATCTGGTGTTGCATGATTTAATTCTATATTCCAATGGGCTCTTTTACCAGTTAAATTAGATGCTTTTAATTCAGGAATAGATTTTGTGTGACATTCTGAACATTTAAAAGATTTTATAGATGATTTTCTTTCAGGTATATAAAAAGTAACTTCTTCCGTTTTAACTTCTACTAATGTTGTTTGTCCTATTAGATCTAAAGAATTTACTGGATAGGAAATTGAATCTACTTCTAAAGCTTTAATTTTTTCAAAATTACCGTGATATTGATGTTCTTTTTCATGATTAGAAGAACATGAAACCAATCCTGTAAATAAAACTAAGCTTGCAATTAATTTAAAACTATTCATTTTTATTTTAGATGAAACTATTAATTATTTAATCTGGGTTTACGCACAAACTCTCCAATATCAATGGTTTCTTTATTATTGATAACATGACATTGTCTACAGTTTATTCGTTCTGGATGTGTTACTCTAATTTCTTTTGAAACATTAGGGCCGGCATGACATGATAAACAATTTTCATGCATTTCTAGTTGATGTGGAATTACCGGTGGACTTGTTACCAAAGCATTATTTGATTCGTAGGGAACTTTAATCTTATTGATATTTTCCCAGTTTGATTCTTTAAAAACTTTAGAAGTTTTAACAGCCACATGACATTGTCTGCAATTTACCATATCGGGATGCGGCACAATTGGAGCGTACGCTTTATATTTATCTACATATCCTCCATTTTGATGACATTTTAAACAACTGTTTTCACCCATATTGCGTTCATCAACTTCATGAGGAATAGTGGGAGGAGCTCCATGATAAGCTCTATTACTGTAATATTCACTCATTAATTTTGATTTTTTATTATCAATAATATTCATATATCCTAAAGCCTCATTGGTAACTTTAAAAGCACCTATTTCACTTTCTAAAATTGGTAATTTTGTGTTATTTTCAGCTTCAAGCGTTGTTCTTTCATAGGTAGCTGATATACTTCTACCGACGATAATAACTGCCGCAATCATCAGTAAAACTACAAGACCTATAATTTTTAACTGTTTCATCTTTTTATACTTTTTCTACTTTTACAGCGCATTTTTTATAATCAGGCTCGTTAGAAATTGGACAGTAAGAGTCTAAAGTAATTTCATTTATTAAGAAATGCTCATCAAAAAATGGAACAAAAACCTGACCTTTAGGAGGAATTCCACGTTCATTAACTGATGCCAACATTACAATACTTCCTCTACGAGTAGTTAATTTTACTTTATCTTTATTTTTGATACCCATTTTCTTAGCTTCTTCCGGATTTAATTCTACATACGAATTGGGCATTGCTTTATGTAATACAGAAATTCTTCTGGTCATGGATCCAGAATGCCAATGTTCTACAACTCTACCGGTATTTAACCAGAAAGGATATTCATCATCCGGAGATTCAGCAGCTGGCTCATAAGGTCTTTGCCATATAGTTGCTCTTCCATCTTCATTTCCATAAAAGTGAAATCCTTCAGTTTCACAGGCAGGATCATATTTAGAGTTAAAACGCCATTTAGTAGGCTTGCCTTCAACAAAAGGCCAAATCATTCCTGATTCTTTTTTTAACACTTCTAACGGAGCCATTTCATGTTTTTTACCAGCATGATGTTTTGTGTATTCTGTATAGACTTCTTCAACAAATTTATCTTTACTATATGGAAAATATTTACCATATCCCAATCGTTTAGCAACCTCTAACAATTGCATTCCGTCATCCATAGCTTCTCCTGGAGGAGTAACCATTTGCTCCCAAAATTGAGTTCTACGTTCCGAATTTCCAAATAACCCTGTCTTTTCAATCCACATCGCGGAAGGAAGTATTACGTCGGCAACATCTGTTGTTGGCGTTGGATAGACATCAGAAACAACAATAAATCTTCCTTCCTTCTCAGCTCCATTTCTATATCTTTTTAAATTGGGCATGGTAACCATCGGATTGGTTACCTGAATCCACATAAATTTAATTTCACCTCTATCTAAAGCTCTAAACATAGAAACCGTATGATGCGTAGGTTTATCTGGAATATTTTCTACCGGAACTCCCCAAATTTTAGCTGCAAAAGCCCTATCTTTTTCATTAGTTACCAATCCTTTTGGTAATTTATGGGTAAAAGTTCCAACTTCACGAGCGGTACCACAAGCACTTGGTTGACCTGTTAATGAAAATGGGCTATTCCCTGGTGATGAAATTTTACCTGTTAATAAATGGATGTTATAAATAAGATTATTCATCCAAGTACCACGAGTATGTTGGTTTGGCCCCATACACCAAAACGAAACTACCTTTTTGTTTGGATCGCCGTAGATAGATGCCATGTATTTAATATCTCTTGCAGATACACCAGAATATTTTTCAACTTTTTCAGGAGTGTAATCTTCTAGGAATTTTTTATAGGATGCAAAATCAATTTGTTTAGGTTCATCTTTAAATTTAAAATCGTCTGTTAAACCATAACCAATATTGGTTTTACCTGCGTTAAATTTACAATGTTTTGCTACAAAGTTTTTATTCATCCAACCATTTTTAATAATTTCATAACAAATAGCATTAGCTACCGCTAAGTCAGTTTGTGGTTTGAATAAAATTGATTTGTCAGCTGCCATACTTGTTCTTGTAGTTCTGGTAGCAAAATCAACGATTTTAGCATTGCGCTTTAAACGCTGATCTAACATTCTTGAAAATAAAACAGGATGCATTTCTGCCATATTATTTCCCCATAATATATAAGCATTTGCATGATCAATATCTTCATAACAACCCATTGGTTCATCAGCCCCAAAAGAGGTCATAAATCCGGTTACAGCACTTGCCATACACAAACGCGCATTCGCTTCAATATTATTAGTGCCTATACATCCCTTAAATAATTTTGAAGCAATATATCCATCTGCAATAGACCATTGACCCGAACCATAAATTGCAACTGAATCTTTACCGTGAGATTTAATGGTTCCCTTCATTTTTGAAGCTACTAAATCTAAAGCTTCTTTCATAGATGTTTCTACATAAATACCATTTTTCTTTACAAGTGGTTTTGTTAAACGATCTTTACCGTAAAGTGCCATTACTGAATGATATCCTTTTACACAACACAATCCTTTATTTACTTCAGATTTAGGATCCCCTTTTACGGCTACTGCTTTATTTTTAGAAATTCCAATTAACAATCCACATCCTACTCCACAGAAACGGCACGGAGCCTTTTTCCATTCTAAATCTCCTTTAGGAATATTTTGCTCTTGCTCTTCTGCAAAAATAATTCCCGGAAACATACTCACAGCAGCTAAAACTGCTGCTGATATTGCCATTTTTTTTACAAAAACTCTACGATCTACTTGTTGCATAAACATATTTCTCCAACTATTTTAGTTTATTATTTCTTCATCGCTAAACCCAGAAACCAACGTTAGATGTTTTAGTTCGGGTAAGTTTATTAATTTTTCATGTAGTGCTAGATCTTCTTCGTTAGAAAAAGTATCCGTTACTACTATTACAATTTCTTGATTTGTAGCAGGTGTAATATTGCATGAAGAAAACTCTTTCAATTTCATTATCAATTCATTACGTCTTCCTTCTGTCGGATGTGCTATATAACTCTTAATTGGCATATTAATTTTTTTCGCAATTTATATTATTTACACCATATTTTAACACCTTTATATCTTATTTTATAAAAATTTAGAACGTTTCTAAATAACAGTTTTTAAATTTTGAAATCAAAACAAATGGTATTTTTGAAAAAAAATAAATGTTAGAATTAATCATAACTTATTGGTGGATAATGTTGGGATTTTTCACCATCGCTTTACTTTATTCTTCTGTCGGATTTGGAGGTGGGTCAAGTTATTTAGCACTATTGGCATTAACCTCTTTAGAATTTACAGAATTTAGAGCCATTTCTTTAATTTGCAATATTGTTGTAGTTACTGGGGGGACTTATATTTTTGCAAAAAACGGTCATTTTAATTGGAAAAAAATATTACCACTAGTTATTTTTAGTGTTCCGTTTGCTTTTCTGGGTGGCTATTTAAAAATAAGTCAATCATTGTTTTTTATACTTTTAGGATTTTCTCTTTTAATAGCATCATTATCCATGTTTATGAATTTTAAAAATGAAGTTGATAAGACTATGCTTTATAAAAAAAATATTGTAAGAGATGGTTTATTTGGTGGTAGTACTGGATTTTTATCCGGCATGGTTGGTATTGGCGGAGGCATTTTTCTCGCTCCTTTGCTACATTTAACCAAGTGGGATACTTCTAAAAGAATAGCCGCAACTGCCAGTTTTTTTATATTGGTTAATTCTATTTCCGGATTATTAGGACAGATTACCAACCCTGAGTTTATAATTAATTATGAATTAACTTTTATCCTTTTAATTACGGTATTTATTGGCGGACAAATAGGTTCAAGAATAGGTGCACAATTGGTTTCTCAACCATTTTTAAAAAAAACCACAGCAGTTTTAATTGCCTATGTAGCTTTTACTATTTTAAATAAGTATTTATTTTAAAAGTACTTCTTCTTTAACCAAAACGAAACCCTCACTAAAAGGATAAGTGCCGGGACTTCTACCAAAGGACCTATAACACCAGCAAATGCCTGACCAGAATTAAGTCCGAAAACAGCAATGGCTACAGCTATTGCCAATTCAAAATTATTACCTGCTGCCGTAAAAGCAACTGCTGCGGTTTTATCATAGGTTGCTCCCATAGCTTTGGTAATAAAAAAACCTATCAAAAACATCATACTAAAATAAATGAGCAGCGGAACTGCAATTATCAATACATCCATTGGTATTTCAACAATTAATTCACCTTTCAACGAGAACATCACTACAATGGTAAATAATAAAGCAATTAAGGTTAAAGGAGAAATAGTTGCAATAAATTTTGTGGTGTACCATTCTTCTCCTCTTAATTTTACTAAAATCAATCTACTTAAAATACCTAAAACAAATGGTATACCAAGGTAAATTGCAACACTTTCTGCAATTGTAGCGATTGAAATATCTACAATTGCACCTTCAAAACCAAAATAAGGCGGTAATATGGTAATAAATAACCAGGCATAAAAACTATAGGCAAATACTTGAAAAATACTGTTTAATGCTACCAATCCGGCACCGTATTCACTACTACCTTCTGCGAGGTCATTCCAAACCAAGACCATGGCAATGCAACGAGCTAATCCTATTAAAATTAAACCTACCATATATTCGGGATAATCTTGTAAAAATGTTAGCGCTAATACAAACATTAATATGGGTCCAATTATCCAATTTAACACCAATGAAATTGATAATATTTTTACATTTTTGAAGACTTTAGGTAAGAGTGCATAATTTACTTTAGCCAAAGGAGGATACATCATTATAATTAATCCTATAGCTATAGGAATATTGGTGGTACCGCTA
>JAMPYA010000059.1 GCA_023700885.1 Flavobacteriaceae bacterium | reverse complement strand
TCGATATGACAAAAATAGGTAATGTGTTGGAAAATAGTTAATTATTAAAAACAATAGTCTTTTATCTTTGATCTAGATTCTTTCGTCTATTTAATAAATACATTATTAACCATTCGATTTATTACCAATGACATTTTTGTTTAATTGCAGATTAATAAGTGTTTAGTAAAATTAAAAAACACACCCCTAACCCCTCTCAAGAGGGGAATTAGAATTGTTTACAACTCACATACGTCATTTTATATTGCTTTTTATAGTATAAAAATTATTCTTCGATATGACAAAAATAGGTAATGTGTTGGAAAATAGTTAATTATTAAAAACAATAGTCTTTTATCTTTGATCTAGATTCTTTCGTCTATTTAATAAATACATTATTAACCAATCGATTAATTTTAAGCGGATTTTCATTTTGGAGTGCTTTTGGCAATAAATTATTCGGCCAATTTTGATAGGAAAAAGGTCTGAGCCAGCGCTTAATAGAATGGATGCCCACTGCTGTAAATCTGCTATCGGTAGAAGCAGGATAAGGTCCGCCATGTTGCATAGCAGGACAAACTTCAACACCCGTTGGAACACCGTTAAAGATTAATCTTCCAACTCTATTTTGAAGCGCCTGAACTAGGTTAACATATTTTAAAAGTTCCTCTTCTTCAGCCATTAGAGTTCCTGTTAACTGTCCTTCTAATTGAGAAATAATTGTTTCCAATTCATCAATAGATTCACATTGAACCAGCATGGAGAAAGGTCCAAATACTTCTTGATGTAATTGAGGATTTTTTAAAAAAGTAGTTCCATCTACTGTTAAAACCAAAGGTCTTCCATAATTCTTATCAACATTTTTTTCAAAAGAAACTACTGTAGAAATATTTTCTTGCTGTATCATCTTTTCTTTGTTGGTTTCAAAATTATCAGCAATTACCGGATTTAACATGCAACTAGGTTCAACTGAAAGTATTTCATCACTTAAATGTTGAGCAAAAGTTTTTAATGATTCACTTTTAATTCCCAATATGAGTCCGGGATTGGTACAAAATTGACCACTTCCCAAGGTAATAGATTGCGCATAGGTTTTGGCAATTTCTCGACTTTTATTTTTGAGTGCTAGCGGTAAAAGAATTACCGGATTGATACTTCCCATTTCTGCAAAAACAGGAATGGGTTCGGGGCGTTGGTTGGCTAAATTAAACAGTGCTCTTCCGCCCGAAATACTTCCGGTAAAACTAACCGCTTTTACAAGTGGATGTTTGACTAATTGAATTCCTACTTCAATTCCGCTACTGTTTAAGTTGGAAAAAACACCATTGGGCATTTCCGTTTTTTGAGCAGCTTTGATGATAGCTGAAGCGACCAATTCACTTACTCCTGCATGCATTGGATGCGATTTTACAATGACCGGACAACCGGCAGCTAAAGCAGAAACGGTATCTCCGCCCGCAGTTGAATACGCTAAAGGGAAATTACTAGCACCAAAAACCACTACCAGTCCTAACGGAATGAGCATTTTTCGCAAATCAGGTTTTGGATTGGGTTTTCTGTCCATTTGAGCCGTGTCAATAGTGGCATCAACCCAAGAGCCTTCATCCAATAAATCAGCAAACATTTGTAGTTGCCATAAAGTTCGGGCTCTTTCATTAATGATACGTTCAGGAGATAAACCAGTTTCTTGTATCACCAATTGAACTAAAACATCGCCTAAATTCAGAATTTCATCAGCGATAGTTTTTAAAAATTTACTTTTTTGAGCGGAATCAATCGCCTGAAAATTCTGAAATGCTTGATGTGCTAATTCAACAGCTTGATTGATTTCATCAGTAGAAGCTTCATAAAAAACTTGTTCATTTTCTATATTTTCTTTCGGATTAAATGTTTTAAACATTTTAGTGCCTTTAGCAGAAAGTGAGTTTCCAATATAATTTTTTCCGGTTAACATTTTTAAGGTTTTTTTGATTTGGGTAAACTGGCTACAATTAAGTCGTAGGAATGCTTGATAAGTTCTTTAAGAAATGCATCCGATAAAGAGCCATCAATCGTAACGGTGTTCCAATGCTGTTTGTTCATATGGTAACCCGGTAAAACACATGGATATTTTTCTCTTAACTCTAATGCTCGTTCTGGGTCGCATTTTAAATTGATTTGAAAAGGCGGATTTAAATCGGTTAAGGCAAACATTTTTCCGGCAACTTTGAACACTAAGGTTGTCTTATCAAAAGGAAAACTTTCGGTCACGGCTTTTTTTGTGATACAAAATTCTCTAAATTCTTCGATGTTCATAAGTGTAGATTTTGATTAACAAAGTTATGAATATCAAATTTATAAAATAAGGAGAAATCCTATAATAGCAAAAAAGAGGGCAATTGCCCTCTTTTAGGAAAGTTTGGTTTATAAAACTATTTATGGAAAGTTGCTGCTTTTACAGAAAGTTCAACCATGGTTCTCCAAGAACCTGTTCCTCCAACATTATCAACATCTTTATGACATTTGTAACAAGCAAAATCTAAAGTAGTTCCTTTTTTATCTTGGTTTGCCCAAAGTGTTCCAGCTGCATCTGTAGTAAAGTATTTAGCAGCAGGATCTATATTAATTTTGAAGTTATGGTTAGGTGCATCTCCTTCATATTTGTTTTTATTAATAGCATTTTTAACGGTTTTTGGCATATGACAATCAATACAAGTAGCAGAGTAATGCATTCTTTCGGCATATTTTGGACCGGTATGACAAGAAGCACAATCTTTTTTAATACCCATCCCTTTTGCTTTGGCGTCATGTTTAGAACTTGAATGTGGATCATGACAAGCATTACAACTTAAAGCAGCATGTTTGTTGGTATTAATTTGTTCAAACTGATTGCGGTGCATTTCCCATCCACCAGAAGTTTGTTGCTTCATATTATCTGTTGTATTAGCATATCTTCTCCAATGGCAAGGCGTACAAGAATTAGCACCTGTTACAATTTTTATATCTTGTTTACTTTTAGTAACGGCGTGTTTGTTACCCATACCGTGACAAGCTTCGCAATGAACTCCACCATATTTAAATGACCCATCCATGCCTGGTAAATTATCTTGTGGAATACCTCCGTCTGCTTTTGATTTCCATCCGGTAGTATGACAATTTCCGCAATTGTATTTTTCAGTTCCAACAGGTGTAGTAGCGTTATAAGCTGTTTGGGTGTTATTGCCTGGATTCCATTGCGTTGCAGCTCCTGTTATATTGTAACCATTTTTATCGATAAAACGCATTTTCCAACCATATCCACCTATCGTATAGCTGATATCATTCCAAGTTAATTGAACATTGTTTACAATTGGAAGTTTAGGTTCAGTAAAATTGCCAAAATAGGGCATTTCAGGTTTTTTACCATTAATTTTCACTACTTTATATGGATGACCACTTTCTACAAAACGATCGTAATGATCTTTATGGCATTCCCCACATTTTTGTGAACCTACATAATCTAAAGTTGCGGGAACAACTACATCAACAACTGGATCTACAATTGGATCTTCATCATCTTTACAAGAGACAACCAATACAAAAGAAAGCATTAAGCCTAATTTAAAAAGGTTTTTTAAAATATTTTTCATACTAATATGGTTTTTTTGATTTTTTAGTTAGTCAAATTTCAGGCTATTTAAAATTCTATTAACTGACAAATGTCATGAATTGGTATAAGCGGTATCTATATCTTTGATATATTGATAGAGATATAAAATTTAACGATATATATCGTAATTATGTTAATGTCTTACATTTATTTAAAAATTAGGCTTCTATTTTAAGGATGCTATAACAAACAGATTCATATATGTCAGATAAAGATTGTAAGAAGTGTATTGATTGTGATCAGCGTTCTCCTTTATTTAAATTATTGTCAGAGGACGAACTCAACATACTTGGAAATGTTCGATACAAAGTACACTTTAATCCGGGTGAAATCATTATTAAACAAGGTACTTCTTGTCATAATATTTTGTCTATCCGAAGTGGATTTGTAAAAATTTATATAGAAGATGGTACAAATAAAATTTTTACAATCAAAATTTCTAGTGTTGATGAACTGATTGGAAAAACGAATATCTTTTTAGATAAAAGACATCATTTTTCTGTTGCTGCTTTAACCGATGTTGAGGTTTGTTTTATGGATGACGAAGCTTTTAAAGAAGTGCTTTTTAAAAATCAAAAATTTGGTGAACTATTTGCGGCCAACTGGGGAAAATCAAATGTATTGTTGTGGAATCGAATTTTAACATTAGCACACAAACAAATGAATGGTAAAATAAGTGATTTATTGTTGTATTTATTAAATGATGTTATTAAAAATGAAAAATTACCGGCTTTTATTACTCCTAAATTACTTTCAGAAATGTCTGGTGTGGCAAAAGATAATGTGGTAAGAACGCTTTCTAAATTTCATAAAGAAAAATTAATCCGTTTTTTAAAAGATGAGATTACCATTTTAGATATAGAAAAATTAGAAGAAATTTCATTAAAAGGTTAAAAAAAACCAGTCTATTTAGACTGGCCTTCCTACTTAAAATTAGAAAATTGTTAACTCTATTAATTATAAAATAATTAATCTAAATTGGTAATTACCTCCATTGTTGGAGGTGTTTCCAAGTGCTTTTTAACCGGACATTGACTCACTACATGCTTTATGGCACTCACATATTTTGAAGGAAAACTATTGGGTAAATTTACCAAGATATTTATACCTTCTACCATATTGTTTTGTTGATTGTAGTTCATTTTCTGTGTTAAAGAAACTCCTTCTAAAGACATATCGCGTTGATTTAAAAATGCCCTAACATAAACTGCAGAACACATTCCGGCAGTCGCCAAAAAAATTAAATAAGGCGATTCATTCATGGTTATTTCATTCCCATTTATTTTAGGAACGATTTTTCCGGTCTTATCAAAAGTGATTATTATTTCCATTGGTTTAATTTATTTGAATGGTGCAAAATTAACAATAAGATAATGAGGGGTTTGTAACCTGAGTTACAAACTATTCGAAAAATAAATCAGCTAAAATGGTATCGGTTAAAAAACGACCTTTTAAAGTGATGTAAATGGTGTGGTCTTTTATTTCAGCATGTTGTAATTGCTGATGTTTTTCTACTTGTTTTAACAAATGATTTTTAAATTCTAATCCAAATCGGTTTTCAACAACCAAAACTGAAACTCCAAAAATAGTGCGCAAACCGGTCATTAAATATTCATTAAATAGATTGGTTTTAGTAAGTATTTCTGTTGTTATTGGAAGCTCATTTAGAGTCAATGATTTTATGTATTTTGGGTTGTTGGCAATATTCCAACTTCTGCTATAACCGTTATAAGAATGTGCTGAAGGACCAATTCCTAAATATGATTTACCCATCCAATACGATATATTGTGTTTTGAAAAGTAGCCCTCTTTCCCAAAATTAGAAAGTTCATATTGAATAAAATTGTGTTGAGCCGTTTGATCAACTAAAATTTGGAAATGTTTATAAGCCAATTCATCTGAAACAGTCGGATATTTGTTGGTTTTTATAAAGTGATGTAAAGCGGTTTTTTCTTCAACGGTTAAGGCATAACAGGAAAGATTCGGTACTTTTAAATCAAATGATTGATGTAGATTTGCTTTCCATTTTTCGGCGCTCATCTTCGGGATTCCGTAAATAAGATCGATGGTAATATTATCAAATCCAGCATCTTGTACTCTTTTTACGGATGAATCTGCTTCTGAAGCTGTATGAACCCGATTCATAAATTTTAAATCATCCTCAAAAAAAGATTGAATTCCGATACTGAATCTGTTAATAGGAGTTTTAGAGAGTTCTTTTACTTTTTGAGCTGTTAAATCATCTGGATTGGCCTCTAAGGTGAATTCAATTTCTGTATTGAGATGGTAGTTTTTAGAAACCACCTCAAATAATCGCAAAATTTCATCAGCAGTTAATAAAGAAGGCGTTCCGCCGCCAAAATAAATGGTTTCAATGGGACTGTTTTGCAAATAATCTTTACGTAAAATCAATTCTGTTTCCAGTGATTTTAACAAGGCTTCTTTGTTTTTTAAAGAAACTGAAAAATGAAAGTCACAATAAAAACATGCTTGTTTGCAAAAAGGGATATGGAGGTATATGCCGGCCAAATTATATGTTTTATTTAGATAATTTTTCGGGATTTTGAGTTATAAAAGCTTTCCAGCCGGTATAATTTTTATCGGAAGTCACTTTTCCCGAATTATAAAAATGACAAACCGCGGCTGCTAATCCGTCTGTAGCATCTAAATGTATGGGAAGTTCTTTTAATTTTAATAATTGTTGCAACATTTTGGCTACCTGTTCTTTACTGGCGTTTCCGTTACCAGTAATTGACATTTTTATTTTTTTAGGAGAATATTCAACTATTGGAATTTGGCGCGATAAACCAGCTGCCATCGCAACGCCTTGAGCGCGACCCAATTTTAACATCGATTGTACATTCTTTCCAAAAAAAGGAGCTTCAATAGCAATTTCATCCGGATGATAAGTGTCTATTAACTGAACTATTCTTTCAAAAATATATTTTAGTTTGAGATAATGGTCGTCTGTTTTACTGAGCATCAACTCCGTCAGCACCACTAATTCCATAGAATTGCCAACAACTTTGATGATGCCAAAGCCCATAATGCTGGTTCCGGGGTCAATTCCTAAAATAATGCGTTCTGACTTCATGAAACTATTTTTTGCAAATATATTCCTAATGCGTTTATTTGTACCTAAATGTACGAATTGTTTAAAAAATATTGGAAACGTTTTTTCTTGCCGCTTAAAATAGGAATTGTTTTTGCTGCATTTTATGTGATTTATGCTAAGATAAATATATTTAAACTTGCTGAAAATCAATTTACATTTCCTGTCATTTCAATCTATTGGTTCGTTTTTTTTGTTTTTATGATGTTGTTAATGTCTTCGTTAAATTGGCTGTTAGAAATATATAAATGGAAACTATTAGTTTCAACTTTCAAACCGATTTCCTTTTTTGATTCCTTAATTCAAAGTCTAAGCGCTCATACAGTTGCTTTATTTACCCCATTCAAATCGGGAGATTTTGGAATGAAAACAATGTATTATGAGCGTAGTTTATTCAAAAAAATAATTGGTTTAAATTTTTTAGGAAATTTAAGTCAGCTATTGGTGACTTTTATTTTTGGAATTTTAGGCTTGTATTTTTACCAATATTCAATAGTTGAAATTTTTGATTTTTCTTCTTTGTTTACCAATAAATGGATTGTTTTTTATGGTTTACTGGGAATTTTAATGATACTATTATTTTCAATAGTTACTAAGAAATATAACTTTTTTAAAATTGTTTCTTTAAATACGCATCTTCAAAATTTTGGAATTGCGTTTTTGAGATACTTCATATTTTCCCATCAATTCTTATTGTTGCTTTATATTTTTAAACCTGAATTAGATTATTTACAGACCATTTCAGCTATATTTAGCCTATATTTATTAGCATCAATTATTCCTACATTGGCACTTTTTGATTGGGTCATTAAAGGTTCGATGGCGGTATTGCTTTTAAGTGTTTTAGGATTTCATGGGGAAGCTATTTTGTTAGCTTCATTATGGATGTGGATATTTAATTTTGCACTTCCAGCCGTTTTGGGTAGTTATTTTGTATTAACTTTTCCGAGTGCTCAAATTATAGCAAATGAATGAAGTGGTATTTTTTGTTACTTGTGTAATCAGTGTGTTTTATCTGATATTAATTCTCTTATTAACCGTTGGGATTAATAAACTAAAAGTATTTAAAGGATTTAATGTAAATCAGCAAAAATCTTTTTCCATCATTGTACCTTTTAGAAATGAGTTTGATTGTTTAGGAGCTTTATTAGAAAGTTTTAAAAACTTACAATACTCAAGTGAAAAATTTGAGATCATATTGGTAAATGATGCTTCAAAAGACGCTTCTGTTTTATTAGTTGAAAACTTTATTTTACATCATCCAACAATGCAAATTAGGTTACTTCATAATGATTTAAAAGCAATATCACCCAAAAAAGAAGCGATTGATAAAGCATTGAAAATAGCACAATATGATTGGATTATCACAACGGATGCTGATTGTATTGTTCCAAATTTATGGTTAAAAACTATTGATGAATTTATTGATTCAACTACTTGTGATATGGTGGTTTCACCAGTAATATTTACTACAAATAAATCATGGCTGCAAGAATTTCAGCAAATCGATTTTTTAAGTTTGATGGGCGCAACGCAGGGCGGATTTGGAATCGGATTCCCATTTTTATGCAATGGTGCCAATTTGTGTTATAGCAAAGCTGTTTTTAATGAAGTTGGTGGATTTGAAGGAAATACAACTATTGCCAGTGGTGATGATATTTTCTTGATGGAAAAGTTTTTGAAGCGAAATCCATCAAGCGTAAAATACCTTAAAAGTATTGATGCCATTGTTCAAACAGAACCACAAAAAACAATAAAAGAATTCATCAATCAGCGAATTCGGTGGGCTTCTAAAACAACTGCTTACGAAAATAATTCGGGAAAATTAGTCGGAATTATTGTTTTAAGTATGAATCTTTGGTTGTTTTTATCCTTTCTATTTCTTTTCTTAAAGTGGATTTCTCTTGCTGAAATCCTTTTATTTTGGATCTTAAAAATCGGAATAGATTACAGCTTAATATTAGCGATTTCACAATTTTATCAAACAAGAATATCCGTAAAAAAGTACCTGATATTCAGTTTTATATATCCTTTTTACACTGTAATTGTTGGTTTTTTATCTTTAAAGAAAGGATATGTTTGGAAAGGAAGACGTTTTTTAAGGTGAGGTGCTAAAAAGTCCTTTCAACAAAGTGTCTGCATTTTTCCAAAGTAAAATTACCAATAACAATGTTAATAGTAAAATAACAAATCGCTTGAAATTGGGTGTTCTTTTCTTTTTAAATCGACTGAATTCCATAAGTATATAATTAAAGTTTAGTAGCTCTTAACATCTCTCTTTTTCCGGGAGGTCCCGGTAATCGTTCTGTTTGAAAACCAGCAGCTTGCATCGCTCTTCGTACACTTCCTTTTGCAGCGTAAGTTACCAAAATTCCGTTTTTTTTCAAAGCATTAAACATTTTATCAAAAATGATTTCTGTCCAAAGTTCTGGTTGCACTCTTGCACCAAAAGCATCAAAATAAATGATGTCATATTGGTTTGCATCTGTAAGATTTTCAAATTTTTCTAATCGTTTAGTCAGTGAAAACACAGATGATAAATCATGCTTTTGATTCCAAGATAGTTGATGTATTTCTTTAAAAATGCGCTTAAATTTAGGAGCTTTTAACTCTTTTACATAATTTAATTGCAGCACTTCCTCAGTAGTTATTGGAAAAGCTTCCATACCAATGTAATCTATTTTGATATTTAATTTTTCATTTTCCAGCAAAGTCATAAAGCAATTTAACCCGGTTCCAAAACCAATTTCTAAAATATTTAAGGATTTTTTTTGTTGATTATCAATAATATATTTTAAACCTGTTTTTATAAAAACATGATTAGCTTCTTGTATGGCTCCGTGTCTGGAATGATAAGTTTCCTGAATTTCAGGTAAAAATATGGTTGTAGAACCGTCTGATGTTTTTATGATATTCTTAATTAATTTCATGCTAAATTGTTAAAAATATAAATTTATTTTTTTGTAATTACCACATTCTTAGCTTTTTGAACAATAATGAATAGATTTTATAACTACTTAATATTGTGTATTTTAGTTTATAAATATAAGGCACGAAAACGATTTCTTTTTGTATATTTGCGCCACAATTAAACTATACTTATGAGTACAAACATATCAACTAAAATCGACATACAAAAAATAGCGAAATCTCGCATTTCAGAGGTTGATTTTGAAAACTTAGTATTTGGTTCCACTTTTACAGATCATATGTTTGAATGTGATTTTGTTGATGGTGAATGGCAAACTCCTAAAATTAGACCTTATCAACCGTTGGTGATGGAGCCATCATCAAAAGTTTTTCATTACGGACAAGCTGTTTTTGAAGGAATGAAAGCTTATAAGGATGAAGATGGTAAAGTATTTCTTTTCCGCCCAGATCAAAATCAAAAACGAATTAATATATCTGCCAAACGTTTAGCAATTCCGGAATTTCCTGAAGAATATTTCATGGATGGATTGATTACATTGATGAAAATGGATCACGAATGGATTAAACCAGGTGAAGGTAATTCATTATATATTCGTCCGTTTGTAATGGCAACCGAACCAGGTGTTGTAGCGAGTAGATCTAATAATTATAAATTTATGATTATTTGTTCTCCGGTTAAGCCCTATTACAAAGGAGAAGTAAAAGTTGAAATTGCACAGAAATTTAGTAGAGCTGCAGATGGTGGAGTAGGTTATGCAAAAGCTGCCGGAAATTATGGTGCGCAATTTTATCCTACAAAATTAGCTATTGAAAAAGGATATCAACAAGTAATTTGGACTGATGCGAGTACGCATAGCTTTTTAGAAGAAGCCGGAACTATGAATGTGTTTTTCCGTGTAAATGATACCTTATTAACCGCACCTATTTCTGACCGTATTTTAGATGGCGTTACGCGTAAAAGTTTAATTCAGATTGCAAAAGATCAAGGAATACCAGTTGAGGAGCGTAGAGTTACTGTAAAAGAAATAGTTGCTGCTGCTCAAGACGGAACATTAAAAGAAATTTTTGGAGCCGGAACGGCTGCCGTTATCAGTCCGATTATTGCTTTTGCCTATGATGAAATAGAATATGATTTGCCAAAATTAGAAAATAGTTACGCTCAACAATTAAAGAAATACGTTACCGATATACAGTACAACCGTTCGGAAGATCCGTATGGTTGGAGGTTTGAAGTTAAAATATAACAGTTAAAACGCGCCATTTGCGCTTTTTTTATTTAAAATAGTTTTGCATATAATTTTAAGGGTGTTAATTTCATAACAAAAGCTAATTTTAGGGTAAATGAACTTTTATTAAAACGTGATGGAAAGACACTATAACTAACCGAAATATTAAACAAAAATGAGGATTACGAATCCACTTGCTAACTTCTAAACAAACGTTTC
>JAMPYA010000058.1 GCA_023700885.1 Flavobacteriaceae bacterium | reverse complement strand
GGTATCACTATGGAATATATATCCTCTTTGAATTAATTCTTTTTTAATGGTATCATAATTTTCTATGATTCCGTTGTGAACTATTACTAAATTTCCCGATTGAGAAACATGCGGATGTGAATTAACATGATTTGGAACCCCGTGTGTTGCCCAACGTGTATGACCAAAACCTATAGTTCCTTTTTTAGCATCTTCTGTTTCAAATATAGCCTGTAATTCAGAAACTTTGCCTTTGGTCTTTAAAACATTGATATCTTCTCCATTAAACAACACAATACCTGCGCTATCATAACCTCTATATTCTAAACGATATAATCCATTTAAAACAATTGGGTATGCGTTACGATATCCTATATAACCAGCAATTCCACACATAGCTTATTAATTATTTATTTCTGTATAATGAATTTCTAAACGAATCCGTTTATCAACATCACTTGTTTGATTTCCGTGTAAAACAACTCCTTTTGGAGTCCAACTATAGTCTCTAAATTTAGTATCAGTTGCTGACTGAGGTAAATCAGAAGGGCTAAAAACTTTAATCCCAAATTTAAACAATTCATCTGTGTTTTCTTTTTTCAAAACATCAGAAACATAATCTGTTATTCTAAATTTATATCTATAAGGAACAGAATCTTTGTCTCTTTCTAAAAAACCAGAAAAAACAGTTGGTCCTTCTGTAAACAAATCTTTCAATTGTGTTGAAGAATCATAATCATATAAAAATAATCTTTCGGGATAATTTTTACTACTCGCATTTTTATCAATGTACATCAATAAACTTGCCTCATTTATTAACCATTTATTATTTCTTAAATTCTTAATGTTTTCATCAAATTTCATAATAGCCATTGAGCCTGCAGAACCTTGAACGTATAATTTGGAATCTCCAGAAGTAGTGTTTGGATTCGTTAAAAATGGTTGTGCATTAGAACCGCTATAATCTCTTGTTATTTTATTGGCAATAATACCCCCTAAAGGAAAAACTAACTTTTGCTTTGTTCGGGTTGTAGTAACAACATTATTAGTGGTAGTTTCTACATCATTTGAATAATATATCGTTACCGTAGCATCTGAAATATTTAATGATAATAATGAACTGCTTGGATTTGCTAAAGGTGTGGCTTCAATAAATAATCCTCTAAAATATTTACTAAAATTTTCTTGTGATGCAAATTCAGTCCCAGGCGCTTTATCAACAAAAAGTTGTTTAAATTTTTGAGTATTTAATGGTAATTTGATAGATGGTTTTTTATCTGTTTTTTTAATGGTGTCTCTGGTGTATACTTCAAATCCACCAGCCAATATTGGTTTTAAACGATCTACATATAAAACGGTATCATTTTCATTTGGTTTAAAATTGCCGGTATACAGTGATGGGGTTATTTTTTGATAATCCTTATCGGTATAATAAACCATGTTTTGAGATGGATTTAAAGGATCTAGGGTGTTTAGAAAAGTGCCCAACTCAAATACACCTAATTGAAATTCTATATCTTTATTGCCAATGATTGAATCTAATTTAAAGTTTGGAACTCTTTTATCAACACCACTTACATTAACTGTTTTATTACCATTTTTTGTAGCATGATACGGAATATCTAATATCACCATTTCAATATGAGGATTTTTTCCAAATCCATTTGATAAGTCAACTGGGAGCGATAAAGTGCTTGCTACTGAAGCATTAATTTTTCCAAAATCTGCGTCATTATATACTCCCAATAAATATTGCCCTAACGTATTTGCTCTTGTTTTTTCTACATTTTTATTAAAAGCTACTACTTCTACCGTTTGTTTATTAGTGTTTAAAAGGTTGTTATTTATCAAGTTACCACCAATATCTTCAAGGTCTTTTTCGCAAGAAAAAATACTGCCAATGATTATTAAGAATAATGGTAAATATTTGAGGTACTTATTAATTGTCATAAAAATTTTTTGTTTTTTAATTTAAAACCTGATTAATGTAAAAGTCGGTTATTGCATCTTCAATATTCTCTAACGGATGATACGGCAATACTTTTTTATTTAATTTTTTTATATATTCTTCAACTTCTGGATAAACTGACGGACTTCCATAAACTACAGCATCTGAATTTTCAATTGCAATTTTTTGCAAATTAATATGTGTAGATTCTTTTATTGTTAATAATTTATCTTCATCAGATATATCAAATTTTACTTTGTCGTATAGTTTACTGTCTAACAAACCTTTAAAACTATTATCATAAATTGAAGTAACTATTTTGCTTTCATTAAACAAGGCTTCATCAGCAAAATAGGTTTTTAAATAAAGTGGTAAAAGTGAAGACATCCATCCGTGAATATGAATAACATGAGGCTGCCAATTTAATTTTTTAACAGTTTCTACAACTCCTTTTGCGAAAAAAATAGCCCTTTCGGCATTGTCTTCATAAAGTTTGTCATCTTCATCAGTAAAAATTGACTTTCTTTTAAAATATTCATCATTATCAATAAAATAAACTTGCATTCTTTCTTTAGGAATTGAAGCTACTTTGATAATTAAAGGCATGTCCATATCATCAACAACAATATTCATTCCTGATAATCTAATTACTTCATGTAATTGGTGTCTTCTTTCGTTTATTAACCCGAAACGAGGCATAAAAATTCGAGTTTGTCCTCCTAAATTATGAACCATTTTTGCTACCTCAAACGAGGCTAAAGACATTTCTGTTTCTGGCAAATAAGGCACAACTTCAGAAGATACATATAGTATTCGTTTATCTTTCATAGAATACGTTTAGTTAAAAGAATATGCAAAATTACAAAAATTTGTGTAGATTTCAGCATGAAAAAATGTAAGTTTGCGCCCTTTTAACAGTAATTAACAGTTTATTATGCAAGTTTTTTACAACTCAAAATCTATTAAAGCCTATTTAGATACTTTAATAGAAAACAAAAGCATTGGTTTTGTGCCTACTATGGGAGCTTTACACCATGGACATCTTTCTTTAGTTGAACAAGCAAAAACTGAAAATCACCTTGTAGTCGTGAGTATTTTTGTAAATCCAACACAGTTTGACAAGAAAGAAGATTTAAATAAATATCCAAGAACTATAGATCTAGATTTAAAATTATTACAAACCATAAATTGTGACATGGTCTTTATACCAGATGTTGAAGAAATGTATCATCAAAATATTCTGGCTGAACATTTTGATTTTGGCGGAATTGAATTTGAAATGGAAGGTAAATTTAGAAAAGGTCATTTTGACGGTGTGGGAACTATTGTCAAAAGATTTTTTGAAATAATAAAACCACACAAGGCTTATTTTGGAGAAAAAGATTTTCAACAATTACAAATTGTAAAAAAATTAGTTGAAATTAATAATATACCGGTAAAAATAATTGGATGTGAAATTTTTAGAGAAGAAGACGGATTGGCTATGAGCTCTAGAAACATCCGTTTATCTGAAAAACAACGAAAAGCAGCTCCTTTTATATATGAAATTCTACTAGAAGCTAAGAAGAAATTTGGCATAATAAGTGTTGATAAAATAAAGCAATTGGTTGAAGAACAATTTGCTAACAATGAGTATTTAAAGTTAGAATACTTTGAAATTGCTTGTGAAGAAAGTCTAAAACCCGTTAATGATTGTCAAGAAAAAAGAAATTATAGAGCTTTTATAGCTGTTTTTGCCAACGATGTTCGTTTAATTGATAATATTAGATTAGGTAATTAACACAAAATCACTAATTTTGCCACATGCAAATTGAAGTAGTAAAATCAAAAATTCACAGGGTTTCAGTCACAGGAGCTGACTTGAACTATATTGGTAGTATTACCATCGACCAAGATTTAATGGATGCCGCCAATATTATTGAAGGTGAAAAAGTTCATATTGTAAATGTAAATAATGGTGAGCGATTAACAACATATGTAATTCCCGGTGCTAGAAATAGTGGCGAAATAACACTTAATGGACCAGCGGCCAGAAAAGTGGCTAAAGGTGATATCATTATTATTATTTCCTATGCGTCTATGGATTTTGAAAAAGCAAAATTGTTTAAACCAACATTAATTTTTCCAAACGAAACCAATAATTCTCTCAAATAATTTTGAGAAAAAATTATAAAAAAATCATATTAACTTTTCTCCCAATTGTTTTGGGAGTTTTTTTAATTTGGTATCCTTTGTCAAAATTAAGTTCATCTGATTTTGAAACAATCAAAAATGCTTTTAAAACAGCCAATTATTATTGGATTTTATTATCGCTTTTATTAGGATTCTTGAGTCATGCCTCAAGAGCATACAGATGGAAATTCCTTCTAGAACCATTAGGTTACAAACCTCGTTTTTTTAATAGTTTATTAGCCGTATTTGCTGGTTATTTAGTTAATTTAGGAATCCCAAGGGCAGGAGAATTTACAAGAGCTGCGAGCCTATCTAAATATGAAAATATTCCTTTTGAAAAAGCCATAGGAACAATAGTTGCTGAACGAATTGCAGATATTTTTATGTTAATTTTGGTTATTTTTATCGCTTTATTATTTCAATTTGAGCTTATTTGGAATTTGATACGGCAAAGAATTCCTAATAATCCAATTCAATTAGGTTTTTATTTTATCGCTTTATTATTACTTTTTCTGATCATTTATATCCTTATTAAAAAATTTAATTCAGCATTATTTTACAGAATTAAAATTATTGTAAAAGGACTTATAGAAGGGGGGCTAAGTATTTTAAAAATGAAAAATCAAGGCGCATTTATTTTTCACACTTTATTTATCTGGATACTTTATATACTTACTTTTTATACAGCTTCTTTTGCCTTATCCGAAACTTCAAGTTTAAGTATTGGCGCCATTTTAACAGGATTTATTGTAGGTTCGTTAAGTATAGCTGCCACGAATGGAGGAATTGGAACATATCCGTTAGGAGTTCAACAAGCATTAATTATTTACGGTATAGCTTCATTACCAGCTTTAACTTTTGGGTGGATCATCTGGACGGCTCAAACACTAGGAATAATCCTTTTTGGCGGAATTTCATTTTTACTCCTTCCGATTTATAATAATAAGAAATAGATTATCATATTATTCGTTAAAATTCATATATTTCACAAAAAAAATAAATGAAAAATTTCTTCTTTTTTATAGTTCTATTAACAACTATTAAAGTTAGTGCACAACAAGAAAGTGGCGCCATTCAGTTTTGGAATAATTTAAAAACCCATTGTGGAAAGTCATATGAAGGAACTGTAATTGAAGCTCCAGAAAATGATAGTTTTAGAGGAAACAAATTAATAATGCATGTGAGATCTTGTAATGACAATATTATAAAAATTCCTTTTTTTGTTGGAGAAGACAAGTCGAGAACATGGGTTTTAAAATTGGAGAATAACCGAATTCAACTAAAACATGACCACCGCCATCAAGATGGAACTCCCGATAAAGTAACTCAATATGGAGGTACAACAACTAGTTCAGGATTGGCAAACATTCAGTTTTTTCCTGCCGATCAAGAAACAGCAGATTTAATTTCATATGCTTCTACTAATGTTTGGTGGATTACCATTGATGAAACTTCTTTTACTTATAATTTGAGAAGAATTGGAACTGATCGTTTATTTTCTGTACGATTCGATTTAACAAAACCTGTCGAAAATCCTTCAGCTCCTTGGGGTTGGGAAAATTGAAAAACCACAAAATGGCTAAAACAAAAACATCTTTCTTTTGTCAAAGTTGTGGAACTCAATTTGCAAAATGGTCTGGACAATGCACTTCTTGTCACGAATGGAACACAATAGTTGAGGAAATCATTCAAAAAGAGGCTAAAAGAGCATGGGCCATAAACTCATCTACAAAAAAAGCTGCTAAACCTCAACGAATTTCAGAAATTGAACTAAGTGAACAAGATAGAATTTCAACAAAAAGTGAAGAGTTAAATAGAGTTTTAGGAGGCGGATTAGTTAGAGGTTCCGTTGTTTTAGTTGGTGGAGAACCCGGAGTTGGAAAATCGACTTTATTGTTACAAATAGCAATGCTTTCCAACCATAAAATTCTTTATGTTTCTGGCGAAGAAAGTTTAACACAAATCAAAATGCGCTCTGAGCGTTTAAAAGAAAACAATCCAAATTGTTATGTTTTAACAGAAACAAATACACAAAATATTTTCAGGAATATAGAAGAACTTCAACCCGAAATTTTAATTATTGATTCTATTCAAACGCTTTATACTGATTATTTGGATGCAACTCCCGGAACCGTTTCCCAAATTAGAGAATCTGCAGCTGAGTTAATTAAATTTGCAAAAGAAACCGCTACTCCTGTATTTTTAGTTGGTCACATCACAAAAGACGGTCAGTTAGCAGGTCCAAAAATTCTAGAACACATGGTAGATGTAGTTTTACAATTTGAAGGAGATAGAAATCATATATACAGAATTCTTAGAGTTCATAAAAATCGTTATGGTTCAGCAGCAGAATTAGGGATTTTTGAAATGCAATTAAATGGCTTAAGAGAAGTGCTAAATCCTTCTGAAATATTAATTTCTCAAAAAGAAGAATCTTTAAGCGGAATTGCTATTGCTTCTATAATTGAAGGCGCTAGACCTTTAATGATTGAAGTACAGGCGCTAGTTAGTACTGCCGTTTATGGTACACCTCAACGCTCATCAACAGGTTACAATTTAAAACGGTTAAATATGTTATTGGCTGTTTTAGAAAAAAGAGCCGGGTTTAAATTGGGTATAAAAGATGTTTTTCTAAATATTACAGGAGGAATAACCGTAGAAGATCCTTCTATTGATTTAGCCGTAATTGCAGCAGTATTGTCTTCCAATGAAGACGAAAGTATTCCGCAAAATTTTTGTTTTGCAGCAGAGGTTGGTTTAGCAGGTGAAATTAGACCCATAAGTCGTATTGATCAACGGATTAAGGAAGCTGAAAAATTGGGATACAAAAAAATATTTGTATCAAAATATAATAAATTTGAAAAAAGAAATAATTCGATACAGATTGTGAATGTTTCTAAAATAGAAGATGTTTTTAAACATTTGTTCTCATAAAAAAACCGAATCATTATTCGGTTTTTTCTAGTACTTCCTTAAAGTTTCCTTTATTAACTTCGGTTATATATTTTTCCAAAGCCATAGTCATTGATGGCGTTTCTGGTGTTGGTGCAACAATATTACATTTTAATCCTCTTGCTAAAGCCGCTTCAACTGTTGTGTTTCCAAAAACTGCGATACGAGTATTATTTTGCTGAAAACCAGGAAAATTATGGTATAAAGATTCAATTCCTGAAGGGCTAAAAAACACTAAAATATCATAAAATACATTTTCTAAATCAGTTAAATCTGTGATAACAGTTTTATATAAAACTGCTTTATCCCATTTAACACCACTTTCGTTCAATTCCATCGGAATTGAAGCTTGTAATTTATCAGATGATGGTAATAAATAATTCTCTTCTTTATGCTTTTTAATAATTTTTATCAAGTCAGAAAAATTCTTTTCTCCTATATAAATTTTTCGCTTTCTGTAAACAATATATCTTTGTAAGTAAAATGCAACAGCTTCTGATAAACAGAAATATTTCATATCTTGCGGCACTTTAAAACGCATTTCATCAGCAACTCTAAAAAAATTATCAACAGCATTTCTACTAGTTAAAATAATTGCCGTGTAGTTTTTAAAGTCGATTTTCTGAGTTCTTACGTCTTTTGATTCAACTTCTTCAACATGTATAAATGATCTAAAATCTATTTTAACTTTAAGCCTTTCAGACAATTCGAAATATGGTGAGTTTTCAGTTGTTGGCTCAGGTTGAGAAACAAGAATCGTTTTTACTTTCATACTTTTTCTTTTTTTAACTTAAAACACTAACTTCATTACTATCAATAATGGCGCTATTTCGAGCGTGCAAATGTACAAAATAAAATAGAAAAAATTATTATATATGATTTTTTTATTATTTAGTAATATTAGAAGGTAACTGAATAAAAATAAAAATAAAATATAGAATGTTGAAAAGTATATAATTTCTTTGTTAATTAATTTGGTATATGCCAAAAAAGCGCTTAAAGGAATGAAGTAAATTGCTATTAAATTTAAATAACTAATTTTCAAAAATATAAGATGATCTTGTAATTTATTGATCCGAAAAATGACTCCAATAAATTTTACAATAATCAACTTTCCAATAAAATATAGGGTTATAAATAATAAAATATCTATATAATTAAATTTAAATTGTCTCTCGTTAATTGTAAACCATCTTTCAATAATTAAATATGGTAATAAGGCAAAAGATAATAACTGTACAATATGCATTACATTAGAAAATGTGTTAAATGTTCTATTGCTCTCTTTCCCGTAATTTAAAAAATATCTATTACTCGTAAACAATCTAAGAATCTTATTAAATTTATCTTGATGAATCATCTTGGCAAAACCAAGAAGAAGTATAATCAAAAGCAGCATGCCAGTAATCCAGTCATTGTTAAGAATGTATCTAAAGGAAAAATCTAACATTTATAAATCAATTATTATTTAAAAAAATTTCTAGAGTATTTATTCACGCAAAATTAGAAATAAAATGTCTTAACTTTGTCAAAAATTTAGATATGTCTGATACACTTGTAATTATTCCTACCTATAACGAAAAAGAAAATGTTACTGCCATTATACAAGCTGTATTTTCTCAAGATAAAGAATTTGATATTTTAATTGTTGATGATAACTCACCCGACGGAACATCCCAAATTGTTCAAGAATTAATAAATAAATTTCCCAATCGCTTGTTTTTAGAAATTCGAAAAGAAAAAACAGGTTTAGGCTCAGCATATATTCATGGTTTTAAATGGGCATTATCAAAATCTTATGAATACATCATAGAAATGGATGCTGATTTTTCTCACAATCCAAACGATTTAATTCGCCTCTACAATGCCTGTAAAATAGAAGGAGCAGATATGTCTGTCGGATCTAGATATTCTGTTGGGGTAAATGTGGTTAACTGGCCAATGAAACGCGTTTTAATGTCCTATTTTGCTTCAAAATATGTACGTTTTATTACCAATATTCCTGTTTGTGATACAACCGCCGGATTTGTATGTTATAAAAGAAAAGTATTAGAAACTATTAAATTAAATAAAATCCAATTTGTTGGTTATGCTTTTCAAATTGAAATGAAATTTAAAGCATGGAAACACCAATTTAATATTAAAGAAGTGTCGGTAATTTTTACGGATAGAACTAAAGGTCAGTCAAAAATGAATGGTTCCATTATTTCTGAAGCGGTGTTTGGAGTTATAAAATTAAGATTAAAAGGATTGCCTAAATAAAAATTCATGAATCAAAAAATTCTAATACAAAATGCTAAAATTGTAAATGAAGGCCTTGTCTTTAGAAGTGATTTATTGATAGAAAACGGTTATATCAAAAAAATAGATCCTAATATTATTGTAGATAGTTCCGTTCAAATTATTGAGGCTGATGGTCAATTTTTGCTTCCCGGTTTAATTGATGATCAAGTTCATTTTCGCGAACCAGGATTAACTCATAAAGCTACAATTGCTTCAGAATCTAGCGCTGCAGTTGCAGGCGGAATTACATCTTTTATTGAAATGCCTAATACAAACCCTCCTTGTATTACCCAAGAATTATTAGAAGATAAATTTCAAATTGCTAAAAACGCTTCTTTAGCAAACTATTCATTTATGATTGGTGGCACAAATACTAATTTAGAAGAACTTCTTAAAACAGACTCAAAAAGTGTTGCCGGAATTAAATTGTTTTTAGGTTCATCAACCGGAAATATGTTAGTTGATGATGCATCATTTTTAGAAAAATTATTTTCATCTACTGATATTTTAATTGCCGTTCATTGTGAGGACGAAACAACAATTAAAGAAAATCTTGCCGTTTATAAAGAAAAATTTGGCGATAATATACCCATAGAATTTCATCCAATTATTAGAAGTGAAAAAGCTTGCTATCTTTCGTCATCCAAAGCCATTGCTTTAGCAAAAAAAACAGGTGCTCGTTTGCATGTTTTTCACTTGTCAACTGCCAAAGAAACTGAGTTATTTACCAACGAAATACCGCTAAAAGATAAAAGAATTACTGCAGAAGTTTGTGTACATCACCTCTGGTTTGATGATTCAGATTATCAAAATAAAGGAAATTTTATTAAGTGGAATCCTGCTATTAAAACAGCAAATGATAAAATAGGACTGTGGAAAGCCTTACTTGACAACCGAATTGATGTTATTGCAACAGACCATGCACCTCATACTTTAGAAGAAAAAAATCAGGTTTATACTAAAGCTCCAAGTGGCGGACCTCTTGTTCAACATGCATTACCGGCTTTGTTAGAAATGGTTCATCAACAAAAAATATCTATAGAAAAGTTAGTGGAAAAAACGAGTCATAATCCGGCTATTTTATTTCAAATTGATAAAAGAGGATTTATTAAAGAAGGCTATTTTGCTGATTTAGTTTTGGTTGACATGCACAACCCATGGACTGTTAATAAAGAAAATATTTTATATCAATGTGGATGGTCTCCTTTTGAAGGGACTACATTCCAATCAAAAATAACCCATACTTTTGTAAACGGAAATTTGGTTTATCAAAATGGAAATTTTATATCAAATATTAAAGGAAAAAGATTAGAATTTAACCGATGATGAAAAACATAATCTATATAATTTTCGCACTCATTATACTTAGTGCTTGTACTAGTAATACAATTTATAAAAAACCAGAAAACTTGCTTTCTAAAAAAATGATGGCAGATATATTAACTGATATGTATATAGCTGAAGGAGCAAGATCTGTTCAAAATAAAGAACTAGAACGGTTAGTTGATTATATGCCGTTAGTATATGAAAAATATAAAATAGACAGTATTCAGTTTGCTGAAAGCAATTTTTACTATACCACAAAAATTGATGATTACGAAGAAATTCTCAAAACTGTAGATGATAGACTTAAAGAAATGAAGCTCAAATACGAGGAAATTTCTAAAAAAGAAGATTCAATTAAGCAAAGCAAAAATCCTGAAAAATATAGATCACTAGAAAAACCTTTACCTAAGGAAGGAATTAGAACTATTGAAGAAGAGGAATAAATTTACATATTATAAATCCAGCTAGTCGGATTTTCGCGATGGGTATCTCTCCACATCTGAAATTTTAAAATGGTTTTATC
>JAMPYA010000057.1 GCA_023700885.1 Flavobacteriaceae bacterium | reverse complement strand
TAGTATAACAATTTTTTAACTATCCTGTTAAGCTCCCTTTCCAAAGGAAAGGGATGGAGATAGTATTTTAAATCGTGCAAATTTAAGTATTAAAAATGGAATGCTATAATTCTGATAAAACCTTATAAAATTTATAAATAGGGAATCCCATAACATTAAAAAAGCTTCCCTCTATTTTTTCAATTCCTATATAACCAATCCATTCTTGTATGCCATAACTTCCTGCCTTGTCAAAAGGTTTAAAATTAGTTATATAGAATTCAATTTCTTCTTTGGTTAATTTTTTAAAATAAACTTTGGTAACTTCGTGAAAAACCTTTTGAAACTGAGTCGTTGTAATACAACAAGCAGAAATAACTTCGTGCATTTTACCCGATAATTCTTCAAGCATTTTTATAGCTTCTTCTTTATTTGCTGCTTTAGCAAGTGATTTTCCGTCGAGCCAGACAATAGTATCAGCAGTAATTAGCAAATCATTATTTTTTAATTCATTTTTAAATGCACTTGCTTTTAAAACAGCCAGATAATCAGCAATTTCAGCACTTTTCAAGTGTTTAGGATAATTTTCTTCCGTATTTTTTAATTGAATTATAAAAGGGAGATTTAGCTCTTTTAAAAATTGTTGACGCCTTGGCGAAGCAGAACCCAAAATGATATGATAATTTGATAATTTATTAGATAACATTTTTAATAGTTAGAGATATTAATAAAATTGAAAGTATACCAGATATCATACAAAATTTTAGTAATTTACTTAATAAGCTATAATCGGTTTTGGTTTTAGATTTATAAAGCCTGTACATGAAATATAGTAGGGGTAAAAAAATAGCAATTAAAAAATAATAAAAAATGAAAGATGAACGGGGAATGTAGCTAAAAGTGAAATACAGAATAGATATAATTAAAATTAGGGTAAATAATCCAATTACATATTTGGAATATTTAATTCCTATTAATAATGGTAAAGTTTTGACATATAGTTCTTTATCTCCTTTTAAGTCTTCGATATCTTTTACAATCTCCCGTATTAGATTAATTAAAAAGGCAAAAACAGAGAACTCTAAAATGAGTTCAAATAGGAGGTATTGAATTCCTAAATTAGTAGTTGAAACATTTATAATCAAATCAAAATAAGCATATAAAAGGATACAAAAACTTATTAAAGAAGCAACTAAAATATTACCAATTAGCGGAACTTTTTTTAAGGTAGCACTGTAATAATACAACAAAAATGAAGTTGTAATAAACAGTCCTGAATAAATTGGTTTTTCCAAGTAATTTGTCAGGTAAAAACCCATTAAAACTCCAAATATGTTGAAAATAAAATACATATTATAAGCCTGTGCAATGGTAAATGCTTTGCCTATTACAAGTTTATTAGGTTTATTAATTTGGTCAATTTCAATGTCGTAAATATCGTTAATAATATATCCTGCAGCTGCAATAGAAATTATGCTAGACAATAGTACGATGAATCTTAAATTATCTAAAGAAAAATTTGTGGTAAAAACGTTTACAAAACCAAATTTAATAATTAGTAAGGTTGCAGCTAGAATAACCAAGTTTTTGCAACGAATAAGTTGTAAAAAAGGCAGATAGTTCATCAATATTTTTTTTTCAAACGATCTATATCACGTTTAGTGTCTTTTTCTTTTAAATTTTCTCTTTTGTCGTATAATTTTTTACCTCTACAAAGTGCAATTTCTAATTTTGCCCAACCTTTATCTGTCAGAAATAATTTAAGGGGAATGATAGTTAGTCCGGCATTGTTTACTTCTTTCTGTAATTTTTTAAGTTCACGTTTAGTCAATAATAATTTTCGTTCACTTTTGGGTTTGTGGTTGTAATAATTACCATTTACATACTCTTCTATGTACATATTAATTACAAATAATTCGCCAGAGTCATTAAATTCACAAAAACTTTCTGTAATTCGAGCTTTACTTTCTCGAACCGATTTTATTTCAGTACCGGTTAATTTAATACCGGAGATATACGTCTCAATAATTTCATATTCAAAACGTGCTTTTTTATTTTGTATGTTAATTTTTTTCTGCATTACATCGGCAAAGGTATTGAAAACACTTCGAAAATTTATTTAATAAAAAATTAAAAATCAACATACAATAATTGATCTGTTATTTTATTATCCTGTATAGTGACTATGTATAAATGAGAAAATTCGGCATCATCCATTTCCAAATATTTTTCCTGATTAATTAATTGATTAACAAATTGTGGTATCGTATTACTATGTCCAACAATTAATACATTTTTATTTTGGTTTGTTTCTTTAAATTGATGTATATCAATCTTCGTTGGATGATAAAGTTGTATTGCTAATTCATTAGAGATGGCAATAGGTTCTATTGTTTTAAGAGTTCGAATAAAATTGGTAGCATAAACTGCATCGAATGAAATATGTTGAAAAACTTTTTTCCAATTTTCAGCTCTGAGATAACCGCGTTCATTTAAATCAGGATTTACATCTGCAGGATTTGTCCTTACTTTCTCGGCATGTCTAATGAGATAATAAGTTGTTGTTATATTTGTTTGTGATATTGCTTGGTTTATTGTAATCATACTTATCAACAAAATACCTAAAAATTTATACATAATTTATCTGTTATAATAGATTACGAATATAAAGAAAAAATAAAGTCCTAAAATGGCATTATTTTTAGGACTTTTAATCATTATTTTTCTAACTCATTTTTGTTTCTAATAAAATTATCTTCAAAAAAAATTCATTTTAATTTTATAACAACAAAACTTATTGAATTTCAATTAATCTTGCAGGAATTGGTTTTGCTTCTTCTTTTTTAGGAATTTCAATTACAAGCTCACCAGCATTGTATCTAGCTTTGATTTTTTCACTATCTACAATATTCTTAGGCAGTGTAAAACTTCTTTTAAATGATTGATAACTATACTCTCTTCGGGTATAATTATATTTTTGCTCTTGGTTATTGTTTACTTTTTCTGATGAAATCGTAAGAATGTTATTATCTAAATCAATTTTAAAATCATTCTTATCCATTCCTGGAACTGCAACCTCTACAATAAATTCATGGTCATTTTCTTTAATGTTTACTGCTGGTAAAGATGTGTTTGTGTCAGAAAAATTAGTTGTTGACCAATCTTTGTAAAAATCATCAAAAAAAGATGTCATTAACGGAAAACTTGAACTTTTTACTAACATAATTTTAAAATTTTGGTTATATAATTATTTTTTCTTGTTATTATCCAAAAAAAATACCAATTTTAATACAATGACAAAATGTAATTAAAAATTCAATTAAATCTGTCAAAATAACATGTAACTGTCAGTTGTAGTGTACTTTAATTTTGATTTCTAAAAACTAACTTATCATCAAAAGCATCTAATAATATAGAGCTGTCTTGTGTAATTCTGCCAGATAATAATTCTTTAGAAAGTTCATTTAGAACCTCCTTTTGAATAACTCGTTTAACAGGTCTGGCGCCATATTGTGGGTCAAATCCTTTTTTTGCCAAGCTTATTAACGCGTCTTCTGTGGTTTCTAAATGAATATTTTTCTCTGCTAATAGTTTTGAAACTCCTTTTAATTGAAGTTGAACAATTTCTCTAATTTCAATTTCATTTAAAGGTGTAAACATGATAATTTCATCAATTCTATTAATAAATTCAGGTCGAATACTTTGTTTTAATAAAGCTAACACTTCTAGTTTTGTAAATTCAGTAATTGCATCACGTTCTGACATTTTAATATGTTCAAACTTCTCTTGTATAATATGAGCCCCCATATTTGAAGTCATAATAATGATTGTGTTTTTAAAATCAGCTACGCGGCCTTTATTATCGGTTAAACGACCTTCATCTAATACTTGTAATAAAATATTAAATGTATCGGGATGTGCTTTTTCAATTTCATCTAACAAAATAACAGAATACGGTTTTCTGCGAACAGCTTCTGTTAATTGACCACCTTCTTCATAACCGATATAACCTGGAGGTGCTCCAACTAAACGACTCACTGCATGACGTTCTTGGTATTCACTCATGTCAATTCGAGTTAGTGCATTTTCATCGTTAAAAAGATAAGTTGCCAATGCTTTTGCTAATTCTGTTTTACCAACTCCTGTTGTTCCTAAAAATAAGAAAGTTCCAATAGGTTTTTTCATGTCTTGCAAACCAGCCCTAGAACGACGAACAGCATCAGCAACTGCAACAATGGCTTCTTCTTGTCCAACAACGCGTTTGTGAAGTTCTTCTTCTAAATGCAGTAGCTTTTCTCGGTCGCTTTGCAACATTTTTTGTACCGGAATTCCAGTCCATTTAGCTACCACTTCGGCAATATCTTCACTGGTAACTACTTCTTTTACAATAGATTTATGTTGATTTTCTGCTAAATCTTTTTGTAGTTTTTGCAGTAAATTTTCTTGTTCCTGAATTTTACCATATCTAATTTCAGCCACTAATCCATAATTTCCTTCACGCTCTGCACGTTCAGCTTCAAGTTTTAGATTTTCAATTTTCTCTTTTGCATTTTGAATATTATCTACAACTTCTTTTTCTGATTTCCATTTGGCAGAAAAAACATCTCTTTCATTTTTAAGTTCTGTTACTTCTTTTTTTAGAGATTCTAATTTTTTGGTATCATTTTCTCTTTTAATAGCTTCAATTTCAATTTCTAGCTGCATTATTTTTCGATCAAGTACATCTAGTTCTTCTGGTTTAGAATTAATTTCCATACGTAATTTAGCTGCAGCTTCATCCATTAAATCAATAGCTTTATCTGGTAAAAAACGATTGGTAATATATCTATTTGATAGTTCAACAGCAGCAATAATAGCATTGTCTTTTATTTGTACTCTGTGATGTGTTTCGTATTTCTCTTTAATTCCGCGAAGAATTGAAATAGCACTTTCTACATCTGGTTCATCTACAACCACTTTTTGAAAGCGTCTTTCTAAAGCTTTATCTTTTTCAAAATATTTTTGATATTCATCTAAGGTAGTTGCTCCAATAGCTCTTAATTCACCTCTAGCTAAAGCCGGTTTCAAAATATTGGCGGCATCCATTGCTCCTTGACCGCCACCAGCGCCAATCAGCGTATGAATTTCATCGATAAAAAGTACAATTTGACCTTCGGCTGAAATCACTTCTTTTACAACTGATTTTAATCGTTCTTCAAATTCTCCTTTATACTTGGCACCGGCAATCAGCGCACCCATGTCTAAAGAATATATAACTTTATCTTGCAGATTTTCTGGAACATCTCCTTTTACGATTCGATGCGCTAAGCCCTCTGCAATGGCTGTTTTACCTGTACCGGGTTCACCTACTAATATTGGATTGTTTTTAGTTCTTCTTGATAATATTTGGAGTATTCTTCTTATTTCTTCATCACGTCCAATAACAGGATCTAACTTACCATCATTTGCTAACTGATTGAGGTTTTTTGCATATTTATTTAGTGAATTGTACGTTTCCTCAGCACTTTGTGAGCTTACTTTGCTTCCTTTTCTAAGTTCTTCTATAGCTTTATTTAAATTTGTTTCTGAAATTCCGCTGTCTCTCAATATTTGCCCAACAGTATCTTTAGATTTTACTAATGCTATTAGTAAATGTTCAATTGATACATATTCATCTTTCATCTTTTTGGCTAAAGAAGTAGCATCTATTAAGGTGGTAGAAGCAGATTTTGAAAGCATTTGTTCTCCACCTGTAACTTTTGGAAAACCTTTTAAAATATGCTCATTCGTTTGTTGAAGAATTTCCTTATTAACACCTAATTTTTGAATTAGAAAGGGAGTTACGTTTTCATCAACTTCCATGATTCCTTTTAGGAGATGAGCATTTTCAATTTGTTGATGCTCAAATCCTTGTGCAATTTGCTGTGCTTGATGCACTGCCTCTTGACTTTTGATAGTGAAATTGTTTAAATTCATCGTTCTTTCTCTTTATTATTTTTAATTTTGTTGCTCAAATTGCATTCCAATAGAAAATTTCAGTTTATAACAGACAATTTGACGCTTAGTAATTAGTTTTAAAGACATTATGTCTTAATTTAATAGATAGAATATGGGATTATTTAATATGTTTTCTGAAAATAAAAAACAACAAAATAAAAATGAATTTCCTTGGATTTCCTTAAATGATGGTGTTCAATTAGATGAAATTCAACAAAAGAGAGATGTTGTTGTCATGATCTTTAAACACAGTACACGTTGTGCAATTAGTAGGAGTGTAATCAATCGATTTGAACAAAAATATAATGATAATAAAGATAATTATCACTTTTATTACTTGGATTTATTGAATTATAGATCGCTTTCTACAGCAATTGCAGAACGTTTTAAAGTAATTCACCAATCCCCACAACTTATAGTAATTAAAAGCGGAAAAGTTGAGCTACATGCTTCACATTATGATATATTGGATATTGATTTGCATACTTAAAAAAAGAGGAGCCTAAAAAAGGCAGCTTCTTTTTTTTATTCTGTTTTTGAATAAATACGTATGTTATACGGATTTAGAAATATCAAGAAAAATATTACACCAAAAGCTAATTCATATAGTTCCCATTTTTTGGAAGAAGGTATAATAAACATAGTTATAGTTGCCACAACAAAAGCTAAACTTTGATGCCAATGTGGTAAAGGAATCGCAAATTTAGCCATCCAATTTTTTAACTGACCACTTTTCTGGTATATAACAGGTATGATAATTAAATAAATGATTAATATTAATGTTAGTAACTGACTAAATATAAGCTTGTTAACCTTAGTTCCGTTCACAACCATATTGTGTAAATTCATTTCTTTTTGGGCGTTGTTTTCAATAAAATATTCTGATGATTCTATATTAAAAATTCTTTGTCCCCAAGAAATTTCTTCACCGGCTCCAAAAAAGAATATTACAATAAAACCAATCATCCCAATTTTCCATAAATAACCTTTGTATTTGTTTAATTTAAAGAATCTATATAATTGTAAAAGACTTATACACAGTAACATAAATGAAGTTGCATATTCTACGCTACCATCTTCTCTTACAAATATATTTTCGAAAAAATTCATATTAGTATTAGAAGTGTAAATTCCTATTGCGAATACAAAAAGCAAAAATGCATATCCGTAGAGATCAGTTTTAGTAGGAGTTTTAAATGTCATTTTAGGAGTATTTTAAATGTTATGATGTCAAATGTATGTTTTTTTATATAATTTCAAAATCATTATAAGTAATTTAAATTGATTTTATCCAGATAAAAAAATTAAATTGCCTTTTTTAATAGCATTAAATTCCTTCCATATAAGAAAACTGAGAAAATAGTGCCTAAAAATAAAACCGGATCTTTTCTAAAAATTGCATAAACTAAAATCATTAATGCTCCAATTAAACTTAAAATCCAAAAGCCTTTAGGCAACGAAGAAACTTTTGACTTTTCTGATTTGTACCATTGATAAACAAATCTCATGGTAAAGGTAATTTGAGCTATGGTTCCCCAAATTAAAAGCCATGTTGCAATATTATCTGAGTGGAAAAGATGGTAAACATCAATTTTGTTATTGTTAAAGTAAAAAAGTACTACAAATAAAGGGAAAGCTAAAAGTAAAAATCTAATTATAAAAGGTAATTTTTTCCATTCTTGTTGAAAATGTAAATTTCTTATATAAATGAAATAAGTTAAAGATTGACCTAGCATAATAGAAAAATCATGTCTTAAAGAACCATATAAAAACATTATAATTGAACCAGCGAGACTTAATTTCCAAAAAATAGAAGGAGTTTCAACTTTTTTACTTTTTTCGGAAAGTAACCATTGAATGATGGAACGACCAAAATATATAAATTGTGCAGAAAAACCAATAGAATATATTATCCAGTTATTCATTAATTATTTTGAACTTTGAAACTTGGTAATTAATGTATTTTTTTTTCATCCATAAATAAGCAAAACAATCTATTAATGGGCCCAATAATCTATTCCATAAGCCATATTTAGCTGTTCCTGCAATTCGTGGAAAATGCTGTACAGGTATTTGTTTAATGCTGCCATTTTGCAATAAAATCATTGCTGGTAAAAACCGATGTAGTCCTTTAAACATTGGAATTTTTTTGGCATAAGAAGTCTTTATTACTTTTAAAGGACAGCCAGTATCATCCATACCATCATGAGTAAAAGCTCTACGTATTCCATTTGCAATGGTTGACGATATATTTTTAACGAAAGAATCTTGTCTATTACTTCTGACTCCTGTAACTAATTCATGGTCTTCAATATGTTCTAATAATAAGTTAAAATCGGCTGGTGATGTTTGTAAATCAGCATCAATATAACCTACTAATTCAGTATCACAATAATCAAAACCAGCTTTAATAGCAGCGCTTAATCCACAATTTTTTTGAAACTGAACATAAGTAAAATCATTATTTCTATTACAAATAGCTTCAATTAATTCTTGACTTTTATCTGAACTTCCATCATTTACTAATAAATATTTGGTTTTTTTAGTAGCAATTTTTAAATACTCAACTAATTCTTTCTCTACTCTTTCAAGATTTTCTTCTTCATTATAAATAGGAACAATAACCGTTAATTCGTATTTCATTATTTATTTGGATTAATGTATTTTTTAAATAAGTCTATTAATTCTTGAGCGCCTTTAATTGGAGATATAGTTTGATTTTGAATTTGTGTTTTGTAGTTGATTAACGAAGTATTAATGGTTTTATTATTATTAAAAATTGAAAATAATTTTGTTTTTATAGCTTCATCAAACCAAATTTCATTTTGCTGATTTCTATTTTTATGCCAAAATCCATTTTCCTTAGTAAGTTTTATATAATCTTTTATCAAGTTCCAAACTGCTTCAATTCCGGTTTTATTAAGTGCACTACAGCTCAGCACTTTAGGATTCCATCCATTTTCCTTGGCAGGAAATAAATGAAGTGCTCTTTCTAAATCTGATTTTGCAATTCTGATATTGGCTGTATTTTCATTATCGTCTTTATTAAAAACAAAAAGATCGGCCATTTCAATAATTCCTCTTTTAATGCCTTGTAATTCATCACCAGCTCCAGCTAAACTTAATAACAAGAAGAAATCAACCATTGAGTGCACTGCAATTTCATTTTGTCCAACACCAACAGTTTCAATTAAAATAATATCAAAACCAGCGGCTTCACATAAAATAATTGTTTCTCTGGTTTTATGAGAAACGCCACCTAAAGAATCACCAGATGGAGTAGGGCGAATAAACGCATTTGGATCAACACTCAGTTCAAGCATTCTGGTTTTATCACCCAAAATACTTCCTTTTACTATATTGCTGCTTGGGTCTATAGTTAAAACAGCAACTTTATGATTTTTCTGAGTTAATAATTTACCAAATGCTTCAATAAAGGTGCTTTTGCCAACTCCCGGAACACCGGTAATGCCAATTCTAATGGAGTTTCCTGATAAAGGCAAACATCCCTCTATAATTTCTTGGGCTAAAGTTTGATGTTTTTCTGCAGTACTTTCTACTATACTAATAGCCTTACTTAAACAAGTAATATCACTTTTTTTAATGGATTCGATGTAATCTTTGGCAGTATAGTTTTGAAACAGATTCAAATTCATCATAACTTATTTTATTTCTTTATGATGTAGAAATAACTTATTATCACTTTTATAAATCAAAAGTACTATTATTTCATCAATAAAAACTAAAAATGAAATCGTTTGTGTAATGGTACATTTATAGTATTTTTACAATCTAAACAATTCAACCCACATGGAATTATTTAAACAACATCAAATCAAGATTTATAATTCGCTTACTAAGTCAAAACAAATTTTTAAACCTATTAATGAAGGTAGTGTTGGAATGTATGTTTGTGGACCAACAGTTTATAGCAATGTACATTTGGGAAATGTGAGAACTTTTATGTCTTTTGATTTGATTTACAGGTATTTACTTCATTTAGGATATAAAGTTAGGTATGTTAGAAATATTACTGATGCTGGCCATTTAGAAAATGATGCAGATGAAGGCGAAGATCGAATTTCTAAAAAAGCAAGATTAGAGAAAATTGAACCTATGGAGGTGGTGCAACAATATACCGTAGATTTTCATAATGTGATGTCTAAATTCAATAGTCTTCCGCCCAATATTGAGCCAACAGCAACGGGACATATTATTGAGCAAATAGAAATTATTAAAGAAATATTAGCAAAAGGATTGGCTTATGAAATAAATGGTTCTGTCTATTTTGATGTTCTAAAATATAATAAAAAAGAACATTATGGTATTTTATCTGGAAGAAATATAGAAGATGCCATTCATAATACCAGAACTTTAGATGGACAATCAGAAAAGAGAAATCCGCAAGATTTTGCACTTTGGAAAAAAGCTAAACCTGAGCATATTATGCGTTGGCCATCGCCATGGAGTATTGGTTTTCCAGGTTGGCATTTGGAGTGTACAGCTATGAGTAACAAATATTTAGGAAAACAATTTGATATTCATGGGGGCGGAATGGATTTAAAATTTCCACATCACGAATGTGAAATTGCGCAGTCAAATGCTTGTTTTGGAGAAAATCCAGTAAATTATTGGATGCACTCCAATATGCTCATTTTAAACGGTCAGAAAATGGCAAAATCAACCGGAAATTATATTTTACCCAATGAAATATTTACAGGCGAAAATACCATTTTAACCAAAGCATTTCATCCTTCTGTGGTTCGGTTTTTTATGTTACAGGCGCATTACAGAAGTGTATTAGATTTTTCGAGTGATGCTTTAGCAGCTTCAGAAAAAGGATTTTTTAAGTTGATGGAAGCCGTTAATAGCTTATCATCAATTAAAACTGGAAAAACATCTACAATTGATATTAAAACATGGGAAACCTCTTGTTATAATGCTATGAATGATGATTTTAACAGTCCGATTTTAATTGCACAATTATTTGAAGCTGTTCGATTTATTAATTTGTTAAAATTAGAAACTGAAACTTTAAATCAGGAAGATTTAGAGCAGTTTAAAAAAGTATTAAATGCTTTTATTTTTGATGTTTTAGGATTAGAAAATATCATTAAAACAGATACCTCTTCACAATTAGAAGGTGCTGTAGAAATACTCATCAAATTAAGGAATGAAGCCAGAATTAGTAAAAATTGGGCATTATCAGATCAAATTAGAGATGAATTGTTAGAGAAAGGTATTCAATTAAAAGATGGAAAAGAAGGAACTTCTTTTTCTATAAATTAAAAAGTGAAATTGAATAAAGTCCTTAAAATATTGGCAATTCCGTTTATATGGTTAGTTAGGTTTTACCAAATTGC
>JAMPYA010000056.1 GCA_023700885.1 Flavobacteriaceae bacterium | reverse complement strand
TAAATCAAATTTATAGGTAATTCCGGCAATTGCTTGTAAGCCTTGAACTTTATAATGAACAAAAGGTTGATGATCTCCATTTAATAAATTGTTCACTTTAGTAAAAGCAGTTAATCTATTAGAGAAATGATAGCCAGCATTTAAATCCACGTCAACATAAGCTTTATTTTTTATACCAAAATATTCATTAGCAGTAGGATTCAAACCATAAGGAATATTCAAATCTTTAGATTCGTCTACAAAATAAATTGATGAATTAGCAAACCATTTGTTGGTTTGATAATCTGCTTTGAGAGTTGTTTTAAATTTTGGAAGGTTGAAAGCATTCTCTAAAATTTCTGTTTCATAATTGTTAAAAACTACATTTCCGTTCAAGGAGAATTCATCGGTTAGATTTATATTTAATTCCGCTTCAACTTCAAAAGTTGTAACGTCATCGTAAGTTAAACCAAAAGAATTTCCCGCTTCATAAGAAAAGTTTACCGGAATAATTCCGTCTGTTTTAGATGGATTTAACAAAAACATAGGTTTGTCTTTTTCTTTACCATAAGAGGTTTTTATGAGATAGTTTAAATTATCAGATAAAACACCTTTAAATCCAAAGAAAGCATTGTATGTTTGATTTGTCTCTTCAATAATTAAATTGGGTGAAACGAACGGATTTTTTGCTACTATATTTTTGTATGTATTTGTTCTAAGTTCTCCGGTAACACCTGCAAATGTTATTAATAAATCGTCCATTAATTTTAGAGATGTGTACACATTTGGATAGGAGTAGAGTTTGCTTTCGCGATGTTCCAAATCAAAAGAGTATACTAAATTGACACCTAAATTTAATTGGAAGTTTTCTCTTAAGACTTCAAATGAAGGTTTTAAACCAAATTTTAAGAACGAATGTTCTAAATCTGTTGCTGAAAAGTATTCCTTCTCAAATTTACCTTTTAACAAATCAACATCAGCTTCTACATGAATTTTTTCAGTAGAAATTGGGAAAGAAAATTCTGTACTTGCAAAAAGTTGAAATTCACTGCTGCTAAAATCATCTTTAAAATAGGATATGCCGGTTTTAACTTCATCTAAAAAGAATTCTTTAAAATCTATTTTTCCATCTAAACCGAATGATTGGTATTTTTGTTCAGGATTGAGATTTTCAAGAAATATTGGTGAATAAGTCAATAATTCTGGCAATCCATACCAATTGATTTTTTTGTTTTCAAATGTAGCTTTTGCCTGCCAATCATAATATCGATCTAGATGATGATACGCAGCTTGAAAGTTAGTTTTAGAAAATTCATCATCAATTAAAGAATTTGATACACCATTTTTTGAGCTGTTATAAAATCCGTAAATACTGAAGTAATCATCTCGTTCAGCTTTAAATTTCAAGAATGATTCAAACAAAGGAGATGAAAAATTTCCATAACCAACGGATAAGAAACTATCATAAATAACTTCTTTTTTTGGTTTATCTAAAACTTGTGCTTTTCCTTTTGCAGGAGTGAATGTTGAAGCTACAGGAACAGACTGAATTTCGTATTGAATTTTCTCTTTTACCAAAGTTGGATCCTCTTGTAAAGACGGATTTTCATTAAGCTTAAAAGCATCAGAAACTGATGGTTTAAATGATTTGGTAACATTTATAGTTTCTGTTTTAAGCGTATCTTTTGGTTTTGTTACTTGTGCAAACAAATTGGAAGTAACAAATAGTATACTGAAAATTAGAATTAATTTTTTCATCATTTTATTGTTATTTATTTTCTATAATTACAGATTCATTTGTTTTTGATTGTTCTATTTTAAAATTTGCTAATACAGATTTTGCTTCTTGAACAACTTCATCAAATTCACTAAAATTAGCAATTACATTTTCTAAAATATAGTTGGCCTGATAAGCATCTTTTAATTCATTGAAATTTTTAGCCATAATAATTAAGCCTTTTGCGCCCCAAAGTTTATGGGCAGAATAATCAGCAGCTAATTTTTGAACAATTTCATTGGAAGTTTTATAATTTCCAGCTTTGTGTTCATAATAAGCACTGAAATAAAGGGCTTCCGCTTTAATTTTTCCTGTAGAAATTTTTTCAACTTCTTTGTAGGTTGATTTTGCTTTTGAATCATTGCCATTTTTAAAGGCAGCTCTAGCAATGAGAATGGTAGCATCGGCTTTGGCTCTATCGTCAATTCGAGGTAGTGCCAATATTTTTTCTGCATATATTTCTGCTTTTGAAATTTGATTGGTTTCAAAATAGGCTTTCATCAAATTAGACATTGCAAAAGTTCTATTTTGAGTAGATTCAGCTACATCTTCCAAAGAATTTAAAACCGGTAAAGCGTTATTCCAATCGCTTTTTTCTAAATAAAACTGCGCTAAAATAGTTAAAGAAGTTTCTGTAAATTCATTTTTTGTGCTGACAACTTTTTGCAAATACGGAATGGCATCGCTCATTTGCTTTTCACTGATAAACGATTGAGCCATATAGTAATTGGCTTTTGTTGCATTGATTCCGTTAGGAAAAACATTTAAATATTTTTGAAAACCTGTAATTGCTTTTCTAAAATCATTGGATAAAAATGGTTTTTCGGCAGATTCATAGGTAGTATTATCTAGCTCACTATCCGTAATAGAAACAAAATCCAATCCTTTTACCCAAACAGCATATTCATCTACTTTTCCGATATCAATATATAATTGACGAGCATTAGAAACAGCTTCTTTAGCTTCTTGACTTTTTGGAAAATCTTTAACTACTTTTTTATAGGAGGCCAACGCTAATTCATTTCTGTCAGAATTGTAATAAATCAGTCCTTCTTTTAGCAGCGCTCGAGCAACAAATGGACTTTTTGGGTGTTCACTAATCAATCTTTTAAAGGACTGAATAGCGCCGTTTGTATTATTTGTAGCCATTTGCGTATTTCCTAATTCATACAAAGCATCATCTCTGTATGATGATTTTTGAAATCGATTTAAAAAGGTTTCTAAATTCTTAATTTTTTCGGTATTTCTGTTTACAAATCCGTAACTAATTGCTTTTTGATAAAGGGCGTAATCAACATCAACACCGTTTAATTCTATTGCTTTATTATAAGCTTCCAAAGCTTTCCAATAATTACTTGATGCAAAATAACTATCACCTAAACGCATATAACTATCGTTTAGTTTATTGTTGTCTTTTGGTTTTTTGTTGATAAATTTCTGAAATTCATCAGCGGCAGCATCATATTCTTTCAGTTTAAAATAGGAATAACCCAAATGATAATTTACCACTTGGAACTCATTGGTTTTATTTGCTTGAGGATTTCTTTCAAACCCTTTAAAATCTTGCAATGCATTTCTAAAATAATGAAGTCTGTAATTAGCTTCTCCTTTCCAAAAAGTTGCTAAAGCAGTGTATAAAAGGTCAATATTTTCTTTAATTGATTTTTCAAAATGAAATTGAGCGCCATTAAAATCATTTTCATTAAATAACTGAACACCTCTTAAATAGTTTATTTTTTGATAAAGTGCTTTGCTTTTAGAGTCTGTTTTATCTTTTAAATACGAAATAGCACCTGCATAATTTTTAGTAGAAATATAAGAGCTGATAATTAAATCATTGATTTCATTTTTATGTATAGAACGCGGAAACTCTTTAATAAAATCTTGCAAAACTTCAGCAACATTTTTGTAAGGATTTCCAATTTCAAAACTCAGTTTGGCGTAATTTAAATAAGAATCTTCTCTAATTTTTTCATCAAAAGTCATTTGAGATGCATTTTTAAAAGCGTTTAGGGCTTCAGATTTTTTATCAGTTCTTAAATAGCATTCAGCTAAATGATAATAGGCATTTTGGGCAACTGCATTTTGTCCGTTAATAATTTTATTAAACTGTGAAATAGCATTTTCATATTCTTTTTGCTTGTAATAAGAGTAACCTAAATAATAATAATCGGTATTATTCCATTTACCTCTTTTGCCTCTATATTTTAATAAATGAGGTATTGCTTCTGCATAATTGTTAAGGTTAAAATAACTTTCGCCTATAATTTTTGATATTTCAGATTGGTCTAACGGATTGGTGGTTTTTAATAATGGAAGTCCTAATTCAATAGCCTTTTGAAATTTTCCGAGTTTAAAATTCATATCAACTAAGTAATAAGAAACGTCTTTTTCAAATTTAGAATCTTGTGCAACTTCTGTTAAATATTTGGTAGCTTCTTCATAATTATCTTGGTTATAAGCCATAAATCCGTAATAATATTTAGCTTGAGATCCGTATTTTGATGAATTGAGTAAGGGTAAAAAATGTTTTTTAGCTTCTGTTATATTGTTGGTTGCAAACAAGGTGTAGGCATAGCGAAACTTAAAATCTTCTTCTTGCTGTGTTGAAAATCCGGATGTTTTAACTTTGGATAACCATTTTAAGGCATTAGCATATTTGCTGGTATCAAAATAATAATTTCCTACTTCTAGATATGCATTGGAAACTTTTAAACTTGTCGGATAATTTTTAACAAAATCGAGCATTAATTGATCTCCGTTTTGCTGTCCATTTTTTATAGCTGAATTGGCGATATAATATTCGCAATTAGCTCTGTATTCTGAAGATTTATCAAATTGACTTTTAATGCTTTCAAACATTGAAATGGCTGCTTCATAGGATTTGCTTTCATAAAGTGTAACAGCTTTATGATAATCGTTTAAATTAACGCTGTTAAGTTTTGATTGTCCGAATGACAAGTGTATAATAAAAACGAAAAGAAATAAAAATGATAACTGCTTCATATTTTTAGAATGTGAGATGAACAAATTTAATGATTACTCCTTATTGATAACGTTTAGAAATATAAATATTACATCAATAAATTGGTAACTTATGAACAAAAATCTTAACAATTGGGTAAATTTGCTTAGTTGATAATAAAAGATAACAAAAATTTAACGTTCTTAAGAATTTTAAAAAGTTGTATATTTCAACCCTTTATCAGTATTGAAATAATCAGAATTAAAATATATGGAATCATCAGTTGTTCAATTGCAAAATGCATCGGTTTTTCAGGGCGAGCATTTAATATTATCTAATGTTAATTTAACGATTAAACCAGGTGAGTTTTATTATTTAATAGGTAAAACCGGAAGTGGGAAAAGTAGTTTAATGAAGACATTATATGGTGATTTACCACTTGAAAAAGGTGAAGGAACCATCGTTGGTTTTGATTTGAAGAATTTAAAGGTAAATGAGATTCCTTATTTAAGAAGAAAAATAGGAATTGTTTTTCAAGATTTTAAATTATTAGATGATCGTTCTGTTAACAAAAATCTAGAGTTTGTTTTAAAGGCAACAGGGTGGAAGGATGCTTATAGTATCGAAAATAAAATAAATGAAGTGTTAGATAAAGTTGGCATGAAAACACAAGGTTACAAAATGCCACATCAACTCTCTGGAGGCGAACAACAACGTGTTGCTATTGCAAGAGCTTTGTTAAATGATCCTGAGTTAATTTTAGCTGATGAGCCAACAGGAAATTTAGACCCGAGTACATCTGTAGAAGTCATGAAAGTTTTAGAAGAAATACACCAAAGCGGAAAAACTATTTTGATGGCTACGCATGATTATTCGGTTATCTTAAAATTTAACCACCAAACACTCAAATGTGATAATGGTGAAATTTTTGAAGTGGTTCAGAAATCGGTTTAGCGATATTTTTTACCTTAATGCCAATCTATAATTATAATTTTTTACCTTTATTAAAGGAGTTGCCTCAGTAGCTCACATCTGAAAATATTCCATTTGAGATTATTTGTATTTACAATTTATTGGGAAGTGCAAAATAGGTAGTTTAAGCCTAAATCTTTTTCAATTTTAAAACATTAAAGTTGTTTTAATTATATAAAAATAAATCCATCAAATAAATAAAACAGAATTATTTAAATAATTCATTGTTTTAATCATTAATTACAATCTTCGATCTGTGTTTAATGTTCTTTAATAAATAATAGGTAACAGAAACCATAATATTTATTAATGTGTTAGAAATTATCTATACAAGATAGAAAATCAAATGTTTATATAATGTTTTCTTAAATAATAAAGATTTACACCAAAAATAAAAGAATTGGTAATGATAATTGGCCATGAGGTTTCTAACATAAAACCATATAATACAAATAATAAAGCTCCAAAAGAATTGATAATTCTCAATGTATTAAGATTTTTCATCATAAAGGAAATCATTAAAACAGCTGAGGCTAAATAACCTACTAATTCAGTAATAGAAATATCAAACATTATATAATATATATTTAAAGGAGCGCGAAAATACAAAAAAAAACATTGTTCAAATAAGTTTATAGAAACTATTTAAACAATGAAAAAATCAGTTAATAAAAATATTTTATGATTGTGTATAGGTGTGTACACTAGTGTTAGCAACCGGAAGGTAATTAACACCAAACCAGCAGATTAATAGTATTATAAATGCAAAGGTTAATATTAGTAATGCTTCCTTAGAATTTGTTGTATGAAAATACCTATAATGAATGTATAATAAATACATCATCCAAGTTAGAAAAGCCCAAATTTCTTTAGGATCCCAAGTCCAATAATTTCCCCAAGCTTCTTTGGCCCAAAGTGCTCCAAAAAGTAATCCCAAGGTTAAAAATGCAAATCCGATATAGACTAAATTATCTGCTAATTTTAAATCATTTTCAGAAAAAGTATTCTTATAAAAGCTGTATAAACTTTTGATGGCAACAAAACTTGAAGCAGCCAAAAGGGCATAAGCAAATAAGTAAACCAACACATGTGGTATAAACCAAGGACTTTGTAATGCAGGCATCAATGTTTTAGAGTAGGTTTCCGGATTTAAATAATTAATGGTTAAAAATAAAATTCCCATTGCTAAACAATAGGCTAAAAACCACTTATATTTCCATCTTATATAAACTAACAATCCGATAATAGGTAAAAACGTTGCGTACCATAATCGTGTTTCTCCTAAAGTTCTCAAAGGAGGCCTGTGTAGTTCTATCCATAATGCTACATCAAACCAAATTAGTGTTGCTGTACCGATAATTATGAATAATAAACAGTATTTGAAAAGTTTTTTCTTTTTATAAGATAACCCTAAAAACAATAAACTTAAAATCCAACAAAATACTATCGCTAAATAATAGCTTTCAAAATTAATCCACGTCATATTTGTTTTCTTTTTTAAATTTATTTCCTACCCAAAACATATTAATAGCCCCGGCTATCATCATAAAAATTCCGAAATAAACATAAGGCAGCCATGGGTCTTTTACTAGTTCTAAAACGCTGGTGTTAGACCATTTTCCCATTTTTTCATTATAACTTAACTGATAAATTTTCCATCCATCAAAATCAAAAGGTTTATTTACTTCAATAGTAGTTTCGATTCTTTCTCCATTTTTTTGAAGGATTGAAACTTCTGAAGTGAATTTTTTAACCTCAGGAATAGTCATAACCACCGATAAGTTTTCATCAATTTTTAAGGCTTCATATTGATATAAAAAACTGCCGCTAGAAATCCATCCGTTTATGGTTTTACTTGATTTAACATTTTTAATTGATAATTGTGCAGCTGGTGGTGCTCCAATGTCATTAACAAAATGATAAGCATCTCCAATTCTGCCAGAACTAGCTAAATATTTTGTGATATCAATTTCAAATTCATTAAAAATATAATGCTCATCTTGATTTATTAGATACAGGTTTTTACCATCATTATGAATAATTTTTCCGGTTGAATTTTCAACAAAAGCTAATTTTGGGTGAAACTCTTCTACGATGAAATCTTTTAAATAAATGGCAAAATCTAGTTCAACATATTCTTTTGTTTTGTTGTTATAAGCTTTCCAGTTTGGATTTCCTTCTTCTAATTCTATATTTAGTCTTTGTGTGTCTCCAGCACCTAAAATGCCGGCAGAAAGCGCTATAAAAAGACCCAAATGATTCAAAATAAAAGCAATATTGTTAAGTTTAAAATTTAATATTCGTTTAAAAGTAATCAGCCCTAAAGAGATTAAGAAAACAAATAGAATAAGTAAAAATGCCCAATGAGAAGTAATTGAATTTAAACCAAGTAGTTGGATAAATTCAGAATCTGTTTTAATTTGAGGAATAATTCCCATTATCATTACCATAAAAGTGATAAACACAATTGAAATGATAGCAGCATGAACGCTTCCAAGCCATTTAACAAAAGCTTGCTTTTTTAAAAAAAGTTGCAGAATTATAATTAGTAAAAAAAGTCCGGCTAAGATGAAAAGATTATATGGAAAAATAATTCCGGTGTTTGTTTTTAAAGGAAAAAAAATTTCCATCATAAATCCGGTAATTAATAAACCGCTATAGATTAAAAAAGATTCAACATAACCCCAAGGAAAATCCCAAAGGTTATGTTGAAATTTATGATTACTCATAATATAGATGAAATTAAAAAAATCAAATTATTTTTTGTTTTTACTTTGTCTTCCTTTTGCCTCGGCATCCCATTTTGGCAATAAATCTTTTTTGAATTTTTCTTTTGCTGCTTTTTCAGCTGGAATATCTAGTCCAATTAATTTTTGAGCGTCAGCCTTTGTTTTGATATTAGGATAAGGAACATCTCCTTTAAACCCTTTAGTCATTAATAATTTAGCTAATTTAATACGTGCTTCTTGAGCAAACATGATGCCTTGACTAATTACTCTTCCAGTTTCTACAGGAGCGTGGAAAGAGTTACCATGACCTGCAGCAGCATAATCCCATCTCCATTGACCTTTTCTAATATCTTGTAGAATTGCATTCATTTCAGCATCTGTAGCACCTAAATCCCAACATTGTTTTGCCTCATAGTGTGCTCTTACCAATAATTCTTCTAATTTATTTTGATTTTCAAGAATTTTATCTTGACGGTCATATACGTTTTTTATTAATTTATCAGTTTCAGCTTTATGACAAACTTGGCAAGAATTAGCAGGATTTTGTAAGGGCGACATAATATGGTGATTGGTAAATTTCTGACCACCTTCTGTTTTGTAAGGCATATGACAATCGGCACAAGAAACGCCTCTTTCTGAGTGAATACCAGTTTTAAATACTTCAAAATCTGGATGTTGTGCTTTAATCATTGGAGCTTTACTTATGGCATGTGTCCAATCTGAGAATTGCATATTGTCATAGTATTTTTCCATGTCTTCAGCTGCATAACCATTATCCCACGGGAATGTTAGGTATTTAATACCATCTTTTCCAGGTAATTTATCGTTAAAATAATATTCAACGTGACACTGAGCGCAAACTAGCGATCTCATTTCATTATGAGTAGCTTTTTTGATATCTTTTCCTAGGCGTTGGTAAGCTTCAACTAAAGCGGGTCTAGTAATTTTAAGGTTCATGGTTTTAGCATCATGACAATCTGCACAACCAATTGGGTTTACAATCTCTGCACCTTTAGATGACCATTTTCCTTTGTAGTAATTATCAACTCCAATTTCGTTCATTAAACGAGGAACATCAGGAGATTTACAAGTCCAACATGTTGATGGCATTGGTCCATCTTCCGAGCTGGTAGGCGCGCCAGTTCTTAAAGTATTTCGGGTGTCTTCAATAGCGTAAAAGTGACCACGTCCTTGATTGTAATCTTTAGAAAATCCATATCCTGCAAATAAAACTACTAGACGTGGATTTTTTTCTAACATGTCTATCATGGCATTGCCATTATATTTTGATTTGAAAGTAGAATCTGCAGTGTTGTAATAGGATTCAAATTCTCTAGGGAAATTTTGTCCCCATACTTCATTTTGTGGTTCAAATTCATCAATTTGTACTTGAGGAGTGTATGCATATTTAGCTTCCGTTTTACGCTCAACAATTGAAGAGATTACGATGCCAAGTACAAAAACTAGCACCAACGATGCTGTAAAAAGCATCCAATTCATCCAAGGTTTTCTATTTTTAGTCATGTTGTTATTTATTATCGTTATTAGTTGTAATTTTTGCTAACCAATCTGGTAAAGTATTTTGATGTTCCATAGGAACTTTTCCGTAGTATTTTGTAGTTGATAAACTGTTTGCTTTTCCGTGTGGAACTTCTTGATGACATTCCCAACATTTTCTTTCAGTGCGATGTGCTTTATGATTTTCTACTAATCCTGATAATCTAACGTCGGTTACCTGATTTTCATGGCAACGGATACAATTTTCTTGCACAACAACAATTCCTGCTTCTTTCATTCTGATAACTTCTGGTTCACTTCTTGTGAGGAAAGCGCTTGCATGATAAAAACCATCTTGTGCTTTAAAAGCATAGGTTCTTATAACATTATCTTGCGGTACATGGCAATCATTACAAGTTGCCCATTCTCGGTGTGAACTATTTTTCCAAGTAGCGTATTGTGGAGTCATTACATGGCAATTTACACAAGTTTTAGGATCATCAGAAAGATATGATACCGCTTTTGATTCTATAAATGCATATAAAGTTAATCCAACAATTGCCCCTGTTAAAATGAGTCCCGGAACAAGCCATTCTTGAGGTGGAATTAAAAATTTGAATAATTTTTTCATCAGTGATGAGTTATGTTTTTCATATTGTGAGCGTTAATACCGCATCAATTTGATTAACTTTAAACAAATTGATGCGATATTTTCAATTTATTTATTTAAAAATTTAGGAGTAAATGTTACCATCATCCAACTCCAAGTATTAGCTTCATCTTTGTCACCACCTTTTAAAATTTCCATTGAATTGGTCGCAAACATTTTAGAAAAACCAGCATTAAAGTTGATGTTGTTTGAAACTTTATAACCTAAACTAAAATCAATTTCAGTTCCTAAATTATTGCTTTGTTTAGTTGTTTCACTATAGATGTTTCCTGCGGCATTAAAGAAGTGAGGAGTTAAGTTTGCAGAAAATTTATCTTTTTGATAATTTAATGTAAAATATAAATCGGTTAAACCAACAGAATTAACATGATTTCCAACGTAGAAATAATCCATCCATCCGTTAAATTTATGGTTAGTACCATATAATGGATTAAATGATTTTATTTTGGTGCTAGTGTCATTCATGTCTTTTCCAGAAAGGTATTCAAAACCTGCAACTGTACTAAAATTATCATTTAATTTATAATTTACATTTGCAGTAAAGTATGAAGAACTAACATTGTTATGAGCAATCTTTCCTGCTTGTAAATAGGTAGCAGCGTCTAAACTTAAATTTCCGTTTTTATAAGCTAATCTTGGACCAAAAGTTTGACTGTAAGCAATTTCTTGTTTTCCTAATTCAACATACTCCATACCATTGTTTAACAATAATAAACTAATGTTTAATTTGTTAATTTGACCATGATACCAAGCATATTGAAAAGTTTTGTATTGATTTACAGCATAAATTTCTTGCACTAACGATTCTGCGTTGGCATTGTATGCAAGTCCAAAATCAAACCGATTTTTAGCATTTGGAATATATTTAGCCACCATTGCATCATGACTTCTGGC
>JAMPYA010000055.1 GCA_023700885.1 Flavobacteriaceae bacterium | reverse complement strand
TTTCCACCATTCATTAAATTTACACGAGTAAGAAATTCATTTGCACTCTGAATTCCATTGAAATTTTCACCCGGAATATTCATGAAATTTGGCAATCCGGCACCGCTGGCAATAAAGAAGGCAACAAATCCTTCATTTTTTAAATCATCAATGGTTGCTGTTTTTCCGACAATAAAGTTGGTAACAAATTTTACTCCCATTTGTTTGATACTGTTAATTTCAAAGTCAACAATTGACTTTGGAAGGCGAAATTCTGGTATTCCATATTTTAATACTCCGCCAAGATCGTGTAATGCTTCAAAAACAGTAACATCATAACCAAATTTTGCTAACTCGCCTGCAACGGTTAATCCGGCAGGTCCTGAGCCAATAACACCAATTTTAATTCCGTTGGGTTCTGCCATTTCTGGTATAGAGTTGTCTCCATTTTCGCGATCATAATCAGCCACAAATCTTTCTAAGTGCCCAATTGCAGCGCCTTCTCCGCTTAGTTTTTTAACATAGAAACATTGGGCTTCACATTGTATTTCTTGTGGACAAACTCTGCCGCAAATAGCCGGTAAAGAATTGTTTTCTTTCAGCACCTTTGCAGCTGCAAGAATATCACCTGCTTCAAGATATTTAATAAATTTTGGTATATTGGTTCCTACCGGACATCCAATAATACAAGTAGGTGTAACGCAATCAAGGCAACGATGAGATTCTTGTAAAGCTAACGCTAATGTTAAACCTTTATTTACTTCAACATTGCTTTTATTTCTAACTAAAGGATCTTCCTCTATCATGTGAATTTTTTGGATACTGGTACGATCCTTACTTTTCATTTCTTTACGTAACTTATCGCGCCATTCGGCCTTACGTTCGTTTTTATAATATTCTTCGTTTAATTCTGATTCCATTTTACGAATATTTTAATATATTAAATTGTAATACCTTCGGCTTGACTTAGATATTCTCTATAGCATTTAGATTCTTTTGCTTTGTACGCACCTAATCTATTCAACATTTCATCAAAATTAACTTTATGAGCGTCAAACTCAGGGCCATTTACACATACAAATTCTGTTTTTCCGCCTACCGTTACTCTACATGCTCCGCACATTCCAGTTCCGTCAACCATAATCGTATTTAAACTTGCTTGGGTTGGAATATCATATTTTTTGGTAGTTAAAGCAGCAAATTTCATCATAATGGCAGGACCAATAACAATAGCTTCGTCTATTTTCTCTCTGAGAATTACCTCTTCCATACCATGCGTTACCAATCCTTTTGTGCCTTTTGAGCCATCATCTGTCATAATGATAAGCTCATCTGAGTATTTTCTCATTTGATCTTCAAGAATTACCAAATCTTTATTTCTGGCAGCAATGACAGTGATAACTCTGTTACCCGCTAATTTCATAGCTTGTACAATTGGAAATAGTGGAGCAACTCCAACACCACCGCCTGCACATAAAACGGTTCCAACATTAGCGATATGAGTTGCAGTTCCAAGCGGCCCTACAACATCTAATATGCTTTCTCCAGCATTCATAGAGCATAATTTATGCGATGAAACGCCTACTCTTTGAACTATTAAGGTAATAGTGCCTTTTTCAATATCAGCATCAGAAATTGTTAAAGGTATTCTTTCTCCATTTTCATCGATTCTTAAAATGATAAAATGACCTGCTTTTCGGCTTTTTGCAATATATGGTGCTTCAATAACCAATTTTGCTACATTTTCTGAAAGAAATTCTTTTTCGATTATTTTGAACATATTTTAAGTAAAATTGTTAATTTATAGTGTAATAATGTTGAATTAGATTTTAAGCTAATTTGGGCGCAAATTTATTAATTAATATTGAAATGAGTTGATGTAGTAATAGATTTTAAAGTAAAAGCAGGTATTCTTGTAAATAGTTTAAAATTAGGTGCTTGTTAATATTAAAAACACAATTCTGTGCTTAAAATTTTATGTAAATATCATAAAGATTATGTGTTTTTTATTAAGTTGATTTTCAGTTATTTAAAAGAAAATTTAGATTTAATTTCATTTTTTGAACTTTTTTACAACAAAGCAAATTTGGATTATTTTGAAAGACCATTTTTTTTGATTAAAACTTAAGTGTTTATTTTACTTTATCTTTGCAAAAAGATTAGTGTAAAAATGTCCATACAATTTAAAGATTTACAGTTAAATAAACCTTTATTAAAAGCAATAGCTGATAAAAATTACGAAACTCCAACGCCAATTCAGGTTAAAACAATTCCACTAGTATTGGATAAAAAAGATGTAATAGCCTCAGCACAAACAGGAACCGGAAAAACGGCTGCTTATGCTTTACCAATTTTACAATTGCTTTATGATAAGCAAGATGCACCTAAGAAAGGGAAAAAAATTAGAGCGTTAATTGTAAGTCCAACACGGGAATTGGCATTGCAAATTTCAGCAAGTTTTAACAGTTATAGCACTTATACTAACTTAAGAACTACTGTTGTATATGGCGGGACTTCTATTGATCAACAAAGTGATGTGCTTAACAAAGGTGTCGATATTTTAATAGCAACACCCGGAAGATTATTAGATTTATACAAACAAGAAATTGTCGATTTAAGAAATATTGAAACATTGGTATTAGATGAAGCTGATTTAATGTTGGATATGGGATTTATTGAAGATGTTTTTAAAATTGTTAGAATTTGCCCAGATAAAAAACAAATCTTGTTATTTTCTGCCACTATGCCTGATAAAGTAGTTTTTTTAGCTAATACTATTTTAAATAATCCGGAAAAAGTATCAGTAAGTCCGGTTTCTTCAGCTGCTAAAAATGTAAATCAATTGCTGTACTATGTTCCAAAAACAAAAAAGATAGAATTGTGTTTGCATTTATTAAGAAATACTATTAAAGGAAATATTCTCATTTTTAGACGCACCAAATTTGGGGTAGATAAACTTGAAAAAACCTTGTTTAATAATGGCTATAAAGTAGCCAGTATTCACGGTGATAAAACTCAAAATATCAGAGAAGAAGCCTTGAATAAGTTTAAAATGAATGAAGTTAATATTTTAATAGCAACTGATGTAGCTGCTCGTGGTTTAGATATAAAAAATTTAGATGCTGTTATTAATTTTGATATTCCTAATGTTGCCGAAACCTATGTTCACCGTATTGGTAGAACTGGAAGAGCCAATGAAGTAGGGACTTCTTATTCATTTTGTTCAGCAGATGAAAGAACTTATATTGCACCTATTCAAAAGTTGATGGGTAAAAATATTGCTGTAGAAGAAGAGCATCCATATCCGTTAGATCCTAAAGCAAAACCGGAAGTGCATAAAAAAGCAGGTTCTTTACATAAAAAAAGCAGAAAATCTGATGCTTCTAAAAAAAATAAGAAACGTTGGTATTAAACTAAAATTTTGTTTTTTTTTAGTTTATATGGAGGTATTTATTTATGGTCTGTAATAACAGGTTTTGCGTTACAGGTTTCGAAACATAATCATTACAACCAGCATCCAACGCTTTTTTTCTATCCAAACTCATGGCATAAGCGGTTTGTGCTATAATAATTATCTTTTTATTATAAAGTCTTATTTGCTTAGTAACTTCATATCCATTTAAATCGGGTAGTTTAATATCCATAAGTATGAGGTCAATATCTTGATGATCTCTAAAATATTTAAGGCCCTGAATACCATTATCAGCCATTAGAATTTCTCTAGAAAAACTTTCAACTATTTCTTTTAAATAGATTTGAGCGATATCATCATCTTCTACAATTAATATTTTTAGTTTCATAGCGGCTAGGTTTTAATTATCAACTTTGTTTTAACGCATATTTTATTTAATTACTTTTTTGATAAGGAATGGTAAAATAAAACTCAGAGCCGATATCTTCTTCTGATATTACCCATATTTTACCCCCTAACATTTCTACATAAGATTTTGAAATAGCCAAACCCAAACCGGAACCTTCATGCACTAGTTTATCTTCAATATCTGCTTGTACAAATCGATCAAAAATAAAAGCTTGTCGATCTGATGGGATTCCTATTCCGGTATCTTTTATATAAAATTCAAGATTTCCTTCTCTTGTGCCAAATCCAAACTCGACACTTCCTTTATTTGTAAATTTAACAGCATTTTTTACCAGATTGGTAATAATAGAATATATTTTTTCTGAATCAGTTTTAATAATTTCATCATTTGGATTTAAATTATTTCTAAGTAATAATGTAACCCCTTTATTCTTTGCTTCTAAGTTAAAAAAATTAAAAACCTCTTCTGATTTTTCTCTAATATTGAAATCTGATAATGATATAGTCATCAATCCAGCTTCTATTTTAGAGATATCCATAATATCATTAATAGTGCTCAACATTCGTTTTCCACTCTTTTCTATAATTTCAATGTATTTCTCTTGTTTTTCAGCACTTAATTCAGGTGTTTTTAACAACTCTGAAAAACCTAAGATACCACTCATAGGTGTACGAATTTCATGACTCATATTGGCCAAAAAGGCAGATTTTAAACGATCACTTTCTTCTGCTTTTTCTTTTGCTTCTATTAATTCTTTTTCAAATTTCTTTCTTTGAGTAATATCTTCTTTTACCGCTAGAAAGTGAGTTACCTTTCCTTCAGCGCCTTTAATTCCTGTAATAGTTGCGTGTTCCCAAAAAAGGCTACCATCTTTTTTTCGGTTTAAAAATTCTCCGGACCAATCTTTTCCGCTTAAAATAGTTTTCCAAAGATTTTTATATTCATCTGCAGGTGTGTCACCAGATTTTAATATATTGGGTTTATTACCAACAACTTCATCAAAATTATAACCACTAATGGCACAAAACTTCGGATTTACATACTCTATTTTTCCATTTAAATCAGTAATCATAATAGAAACTGGACTTTGTTCTACAGCTCTAGAAAGTTTTCTAAGTTCATCTTCGGCAATTTTGCGATTGGTATTGTCTATAATATAACCTTTAATTGATACCAACTTATTATGATCGTTAAAAATACCAACAATATTGGCAATTACGTGCATTGTTTTGCCATCAGTGCGAATTAAATCGAATTCATATTCTATCAATCTGCCATTTTCTTTAACTTTTCTTATTATTTCTTTTCTAACTTCTGGTGATTTATAAATGGAATAAACATCTTTTTTTCGAGCTTCTTCTATTGACTTATATCCTAAAATTCTGAGATAAGCTGGATTACAATTGTGTAAATAACCATCAACGGTTGAAATAAAATCGCCAGTTACATCCTCTTCAAAAAATAATTTATATTCTTCATGGCTTTTTTCTAGTTCTTTTTGTTGTTGTTTTAATAACCAATGTTGATAGGTATTTTGCAGCAACGATGGCAAACTATGAATGTAATTATCTCGTTTAATTATATAATCATCGGCACCCATTTTTAAAACTTGTATAGCTATTTCTTCATCTCCATGCCCTGTAATTATTACAATTGGAATGTCTAATTTTAATTCTTGTCGAATTATTTTAGTCAAAACTAATCCGTCTATTTTAGGTAATTTATAATCTATTAATAGTAGTTGATAAGTTTCAAGAACTGTTATGTCTTTTTTTAGCATTTCAAGAAATACAACAACATCAGAAATATGTTCAAATTGAAAATGAGGTGCGTATTTTTTAAAATGGCGGATGGTTAAATCAATATCTGCAGGATGGTGTTCTACGTATAATACTTTAATTTTAGTGTTATTTTGTAGTTTAATTTTAGCTTTATAAGAAGTGTGAAATAAAATGGCATCATCTAATTTGGTTAGAAATTCTAATTTTTTTACCACAAAATCATCTGCTCCATATTTTAAAGCAGTTACAGCCAGCTCTTCATCACCAGAACCAGTTAATACAATGGTTATGATGGGCCATTTTTTATTTTTTATTTCTATGAGTAATTCTAAACCAGAGCCCTCAGGTAAGTTAACATCTAGCAAAGCTACCTGAAAATCATGATCTTGATCTAATAAATTCCTAGCATCTTTTAAAGAAGTAACAATTATAACATTACAAGATTTGATGGTTTTAAGTAACTGTCTTTTTATTAAATCGGCATCAGCGGAATTGTCTTCTAGGAGTAATATTTTCATGGGTAAAAAAATTGTTTAAAAGTTTCAAGTTTCAAGTTTCAAGTTTAAAGTTTAAAGTTTCAAGTTTAAAAGTTCTACTGTTCAACATTCATTTATTTAAAAGTTCAATTGTTCTATTGTTCGACATTCTATTTTATTTGAACCGAAGAACAACTTAATTTTGCTCTTCGCTTTTCTCTCTTCGCTCTTTGCTTTTATTTATCAAAAGATGAATTATTAATTACATTCCAGTACAATTCAATTTTTTCAACTACTTGTATGAATTTTTCGAAATTAACAGGTTTTACAATATAGGAATTTGCTCCAAATTCATAAGCGGTTTTAATATCGGCATTATCTGCTGAGGTGGTTAATATAACTATTGGAATTTTTTTAAATTCAGGATGCGATTTAAAGGCTTTTAATACATCAAGACCGTGAACTTTAGGTAGTTTTAAATCGAGCAGAATTACAACAGGAAGCATTTCTCCATTTTCCCATTTATCAATCCATAAAATAGCTTCCTCTCCATCGCGTACTACGATGATTGGGTTACTTAATTTTCTCAATTTAAAAGCACGAAGGGTTAAATCAATATCAACCGGATTGTCTTCTACCAGTAATATAGGATTGTTAAAGAGATTGTTTTCCATAATTAATTATTTTTAGGAATTTCTATATAAAATGTAGCTCCTTTTCCAAGTTCACTTGTTGCCCAAACATTTCCACCCATTCTTTGCATGGCTTTTTGTACCATAGCCAAACCGATTCCGGTACCCGGATAATCTTCTACTCGGTGTAATCGCTGGAAAATTTGAAAAATTTTATCATAATATTTCATGTCAAATCCAATTCCATTATCGGTTACTATTAAATGCCAAGTATTATGATGATCATTTAGTTCAATGGTAATCTTCGGATATTCAACGAATTTAGTAAATTTAATAGCATTTTCGACTATGTTTCTAAAAGCGATTGATAGACCGTCCAAATCAGCATCAATTAAAACACTAGGAATATTGATTTGAACTTCAAAATTAGCATCTGTCAATTCTTTCTGATATAAATTAATGATATTATGGATATATATATTAATATCTAAAGTAGATTTTTTTATCAACGATCGGTCTAACCTAGAATACGCCAATAAATCTTCAATAATTTGATTCATTTGTTGGGTTCCTTTCCTGATATTATTTACAAAGGTTTTTGCCTCGTCATTAAGCTCTGCGGTATAAAGTTCTTGTAACAAATTGCTGTAACCATCAATTCCTCGCAAAGGTGCTTTTAAATCATGAGAGACAGAATAGGTAAAGGTTTCCATTTCTGCATTAATAGCCGCCAATTTTTTATTAGAAATTTCTAATTGAGCCTGTTTTAAATTTAAGTCATCAACAATATTTAACAAAGCTTCTTCACTTTGTTCTAATTCAGCAGTTCGTTCTTTTACTAATTCTTCAAGATGAAGCCGGTATTTTTTAAGTTCTATGTCTGTTTTTTTACGATCTGTTATATCGTTTATCAATACTAATCGTGCTGGTTTGTTTTCAAACAGTATATCATGAGAATTAATTTCTACAAAAATAGTATTTCCATCTTTTAATTGATGTTGCCACGCACCAGATTCTTGATATTTGCTAGTTGATTCTGCAATGTTTTTCAATAATGACGAAACTTCTTCTACTGGCCTAATATCTTTTAAGGTCATTGATAAAAATTCTTTCTTAGAATAGCCATATTTTTTAACAGCGGTTTCATTTACATCTTTAAATTGTAAACTTTCTAAATCGTAAATCCACATTGGCAAAGGATTGTTTTCAAACAATTGTCTAAAATGGATTTCACTCTCACGGAGTGTCTTTTCTGCATTTTTACGATTAGTGATGACTTCTGTAAAAAGAATGATACCTCCAATTTCTTGATCATTCTCGTACCAAGGGCGTATTTCCCATCGTGTCCAATCTATTTGACCATCGGGTCTAAGATATTGATCTTCTTCTTTTTTGAGAGTTTCACCTGCCAAACCACGTTGATGAATTGCTTTCCAATGTTCTGGAATTTGAGGAAATATTTCATAATGCGAACGTCCTACAACATTAATATCGCCTAAATCATAATCAATTTTAAAGCGGTTACTGGCAATTATATAGTTCATTTCTTTATCAAACATTGCAATAGAGGCTAGCGAATGTTCTATAAAAAGTTTTAACAACTTTTCATTTCTTTTTATTTTTTCTTCGGCTATTTTTCGTTCTGTAATATCGGTAGAAATACCGCCTACTGCATATATTTCACCTTTTGCATCAAAAAGTGGAAATTTAGAAGTTAGATAAAAATGTTTACCGTCTGACTCTATATTTTCTTCTTCAAAAAAGAGGATTTGTTTTGTATTGATTACTTTTAAATCGTTATTTCTGTGTTGTTGGGCAATTTCCTTTGGAAAATATTTTTCACGTGTTTGCCCTAAAAGTGCTTCTTGAGAAACTCCTAAAAGTTTTTCAAATTTATGATTTACAAGTATAAATTCACCATTAAGATTAAAAATATAGATTAAAGCAGGACTGTAATCTATAATATTTCGAATGGTTTGATTGCTTAAGCGTAAATTTTCCTCGCCTAGTTTGCGCTCTGTAATATTTTGAAAGAAAATGGCTATTCCATCTTCAGTTGGGTTTATTCTGTTCTCAAACCATAAATTATAAGGCTCATAATATTCTTCCATTTGAATAAATACTCTTTCAGTCATAGCTTTTTCATAATTGAGCTGAAAGGGTTGCCCAACACCATCGGGAAATTCTGTCCAAATATTTTTGCCAATCAATTGCTTTGGGTCTCTATTAAAAATCTTTCCTGCTTTTTCATTCATGTAAGTGTAACACCAATTTTTATCTAGTGATACAAAGGCGTCGCTCATACTTTCAAGAGTATCTACCACCAATTTATGTTTTGCTTGTATTTCAGTTTCTGCTTTTTTCCGTTCAGTAATATCCGTAACAATTCCTAATACACCTATGTTTTTGGTTTTTATTTTTAATAGTGATGGTGTAAATTCTCCAAAAATATACTCACCAGATTTACATAAAATGCGTAATTCATATGGTTTAACTTCTTTACCTTCGATGGTATTTAAAAAGGCACTCATTGCCAAATCAAAATCATCTGGATGAACAAGTTGGGTAAAAAGTTTGTTAATCGAATCAGAAATAGACCAACCAGTTAATATTTCAAAAGCTGGGTTGATTGATATTAATTTTCCTTCAAGAGAAATGACGTATATAACATTACGCGATTTTTCAAAAATGGAACGGAATTGAATCTCGCTTTCCTTTAATTGTTCGTAAAGAAGTATATTTTGATTTGAAACTTGTTCATATTTTTGGCGATAGGTTAGTTTAAAAAAAATATCTTTAAACGCGTCTGAATTGGTTTCATTTATTGCAATTAGTCTGTCAAAATGATGAAGATAGAATGAAAAAATTAATGAAAATATAAATGCAGCAGCATATTTTGATATTAAACTTGCAAAAAAGCTTCCGAGAAACATTTTTGAACCCACAAAAACACCAAAAGAAAAAAGAAGAGTATCTATTGTTAGCACTAATATCATTGTTAAAAAGATGCCCAAAAAAAGTAGAGAAACTTTTTTAGAAATAATTTCATATAGAAAGATGATTGCAAAAACATCTAAAAACAATACTAATGTACCTACAATAACAACTCGTGATTGTTGTGTAAAAAATTCGATAGGTAAGTTATATATATTTTTAATGCCGTCATTGTCAATTCCCCAGCTTATTACAATTTGCATAAATGACATCACTAAATTGGCAGCAAGAATTGCATAGATAATTTTACGTGCTTCAAGTGCATCTTCTCTAATATAAACCAGAAGAATCGCAAATAAACTCCCCGTAAAAACTATATTTCCTGGCGTAACAAATATGCCATTTACAACTTCAAAGTAAATAGAACTGCTTAAAAAAACTTGTATAAATTGAAAGACTCCTAGTGCCGTATATAAAAGTCCTAATCCAAATATTGTTCTAAGTCTGAAAAGGGCTATTATTAAACCTGCAACTATTAAAGTCTGTAAAAGGAGTATCAATAGTTGATTATATGCTATACTATTCATTCCTTTTCTTGTTTTTTTAGTTCTTCTTTTAGTTCTTTCATGCGTAATTCACGACCTATAAAGAGCTTATTGATTCTATTTAGTTTTTCATTTTTTTTATCTAGTTCATGTGTTCTTTGTTTTACTAATTCTTCTAAATGTATGCGGTACTTATGTAATTCATATTCCGCTTTTTTGCGTTCGGTAATATCTTCTCCAGATGCTAATACACCTGTTATTTTACCTTCACTATCTTTAATAATTTCAATATTCCAAGTAATTAGTCTTATGTCGCCATATTTGGTAAGGATTTCAATTTCATGTTGTTTAATTACTTCATCTTTTCCATTAAATACTTTTTTTAAAATATCTTTTATCTTTTTTCTTTGTGATTTTGGAATATAATTATCAAACCAATTAGTGCCAACTATTTCTTTTTCAGAATAACCTAAAATTTCACATCCCTTTGGATTAATAAGTTGCACAATTCCGGAAGTGTCTATATTTACCAACATTACACCGGCGATGTTAAGATATTGTTGTGCTTTGTTTTTTTCTTTAATTAGGTTCTCTTCTGCTATTTTTCTTTCCGTAATATCGGTCATGATATGTAATATAGAATCATAGTTTCCTTCATCATCATATATCGGAGCACATGAAATAGTATGTGTTGTATTATTCATTTCAATGGAAACAATATCACTCAAACTTTTATTGTCTTTTGTAACAACGTCTAAAGGACAGTTATCTGGGGGTGTTTCTGAGTTGTGAAATATAGAACAACACTTTTTACCAATAAGTTCTTCTCTTTTAAGACTAAATTTAGCTAATGTTGCTTCATTTACTTCTAGAATGATATGGTCTTTATTAATAATTTGTGCAGGGTTACCAATAGCATTAAATATTGATACTAAATTATACTTAACACTAGGTTTGCCGATGTTTTTTTGTTGATTTTTATCTACAGATTCTTGATTTTTCATAAATCTATATTCTAAATTACTTAAAATGAAATAAGATTTTTAAATATACAAAATTTAAGAATTGAAAAATTAAAGTTAAACGTATTGAAAATTAATAATATAAAATGATGGCATTGTTTTAATATTGTAGAACCAAAAAATCATTTTTTTTGGTATCATATAGCCTTTTACAAGTATTGATGTATTGTTTTTAACAACAAATCTTTTGGAACAGGTTTTGACAAATAATCATTACATCCAGCTTTTATTGCTTTTTCTCTATCTTCTGACATAGCATAGGCTGTTAAAGCAATAATAGGGATCAATTTATTTTTTTTTCTTATTTCAATAGTAGCATCAATACCATTCAATACTGGCATGTTAAAATCCATTAAAATTAGATCAATAGTATTGTTTAATTTTACGGCTTCAACAGCTTCTTGGCCATTTTCTACATGAATAAGATTGAATTGATACGCTTCTAAAACAGCTTCTAAATAATAATAATTAGAAAGTTCATCTTCTGCAATTAAAATTGTTAGAGTTGAATCTGTTTCCATCTCATTGCTATTGTTTTTATCTTCAATAATTGCAGGTTGTTTAGCCACTAAACAATTTGGTATGGTAAAATGAA
>JAMPYA010000054.1 GCA_023700885.1 Flavobacteriaceae bacterium | reverse complement strand
TTGTGAAAATATTGTAATTGCAAAAATCGTTAGAAATATATTTTTCATTTTAATTATTTAAAGGATTTAAAATTTTATTTATTGTTTATTTAATGTCACGTATTTGTCTAGAATTTGCATGAGATCTTTTTTAACTATCGGTTTTGACACATAATCATCAAACCCCTCATTTAATAAATGTATCTTATCAGATTCCATTGAAAATGCTGTTAGCGCAATAATAGGAACAGTTTTGTTGAATTCTCTAATTAATTTAGAGGCTTCAATTCCATTCATAATAGGCATTTTAATATCCATTAAAACAAACATGATTTCTGGATGATTTTTTGCAATATCAACAGCTTCAACACCATTTTCTGCTATTAAAATAGTGAAGTTTTTATCATCTAAAATTTCTTCAATAAAAATTCTGTTGTACTCTTCATCCTCTGCTACTAAGATGGTAATTTGCTCATTCATAGATTTTTGTGTAATTGTTGGTGTATTGATGTCATCAGCAACTTCTAGCACATCATGTCGGTATGGTAATGTAAAATAAAAAGTACTTCCTTTATTTGGTTCAGATTCTAACCAAATTTCACCACCTAACAATTCTACCAGTTTTTTAGAGATTGATAAGCCTAAACCATTACCAATTGTTTCTCTTGTATATTCTAAATTAACTTGACGGAATCTTTCAAAAATTTCTAGATGAAGTTTTTTATCAATACCAATTCCAGTATCTGAAACATAAAATTCTAAGAAATCATCTTTAAAAGTGTATCCAAAAGCAACTTCTCCCTTTTTAGTAAATTTGATAGCATTAGAAATAAAATTAGTCAGTACCTGTTGAACCTTTGTTTGATCCGTATTAATTACCGATAATTCATCACTTAATGTGAGTTCACAATTTAATTTTAACTGTTTTTCATCTGATTTTTGAAGGAAGAATTCATGAAGCTCTGTTAACATTTCATTAATAGAAACGGGCGCTTCTTTGATTTCTACCAAACCTGCTTCTATGGTTGACATATCTAATACATCATTAATAATTGAGAGTAACTGCCGGCTACTATTCATAATAATATTGGCGTAGAAACTTCTTTTTTCTTCATTTAAATCATGATTTTGTAACATTTCTGCAAATCCAAGAATTCCATTCATAGGAGTTCTAATTTCATGACTCATATTGGCTAAAAAAGCCGACTTTAATCTATCTGTTTCTCGTGCTTTTTCTAATGCATTGGTAATTTCTAGTTCGTGTTGTTTCCGTAAAGTAATATCACGTGCAATGCCGATGATGTTTTTTGGCAAATTATTTTCATCATAATTTATGGTTGCAGAAATTTCTGCAGTAAAACTGCTGCCATCTTTTCTTATTAAATTTAATTCTTGATTATAAATATAACCATGTATAAAACAAGTTTTAAATTTTTCAAAAGCAGTTGCTCTATCTTCTTTAGCAATGACATAAATAGAATTTAAATTTAGAATCTCTTCTTTAGAACTATATCCTAATTGTTTTGCAAATTCATCATTGCAATCTAGTATAAATCCATTGATATCGACAAGATTGACCATATCTGGAGATAGTTCAAAAATATTTCTAAATTTCTCTTCGTTTTCTTTAATGGCATTTTGTTGTTGAATCCTTTCAATAGCAATTGCAATTTGACTAGAAACTATTTCTAAAATTTTTAAATCATTATTGGTATAAGCATTTGGATTTGTATAGGATTGTACAGCAATAGCCCCAATTACTTCATTTTTATTAAATAGCGGAACTCCTAACCATATTTGGGATTCTGAACCTACTAATCTAATAATTCCTGATTTTTCTAAATCTTTAAAAACTTCCATTGTAGCCAATAAAGGTTTTTTATTTTTTATAACATAACCAGTTAAAGTTCCTTCTGTATCAAACTCATGTTTATCTCCAAATTCCTTGTCTAATTCATCTGCAAAATATGGAATAGAGAAAGTGTTTTTATCTTTATTATAAAGTGCCAAATAAAAATTAGAAGTATCAATTAAATTGCTTAATTCACTTTTAATAACAGTACTAAATTCCTCAACTGAGGTTACATCAGAAATTTGTTTGGTGATATTTAATAAGATTTCTTTTGTTTGTTCATTTCTTTTTTTATCAGTAATATCATTAAAAGATATTATTACTTTATCTAAATTTTCTTTATTGTTTTCTGGAATAGTTATATTTATTGATAGGTAAGCTATTTGTCCATTTAATTTACGAATAGGAACTTCTGAACTATAAATTAACTTACCTTCAAATAAAGATATGAGCTCTTCTTTAAAACCATAATAAGATTCTTCTATAAAAAAGTCGGTTATTTTTCTAAATAATTCTTCTTGAGTTTTAACTTCATAAAATTCGAGACTTCTTTTGTTTACTTTTTTAACTTCTACTAATTCTCCAAGTTTTTTAATTTCTTGAGGATTTTCGTCAAGATATATTCTTAAATCAGTAATGCCTTTTTTTCTTAAGGCAACAAATTGAAGTTTAATCTTAGAATAATCTTCAATCCAAATCATATTGGGCGAATTTTCAAATAATGCCCAACCTTCTTCTTCACTTTCTTTTAGTAGTTGTTCAGCTCTTTTCTTTTCTGTTATATCTCTCCAAACGCAGTGGATAATACTATCTTCAATCGTTTCAACTTTTGTGAGTGTAATTTCTGCATAAAATTCTTCTCCAGTTGTTTTTAGATGAACCCATTCGAATTGATGTGTGCCTTTTTCTAAAGCTATAGCCATCATTTCATCGGCTTTTTCTTTAGAAAATCTGCCGTCTGGTTGAGTAATTGGAGATAATTTTGATGGATGGATATATAAAAAATCTTTTTTATTTCCTTTAAATCCAACCATTTCCAGCGTAGATTCATTGCAATCTATAAATATACCATCTTTGATAAGTAGCGTTGCATCTTTAGTTTTCTCAAATAAATCTCGGTATTTTTTTTCAGATTGCTCTAGTAAATTACTTTGTTTGAGTTTCTCTGTTATATCACGCTGAATGGCAACAAAACCTATAATTTCATCATTATCATTAGTGATACTAGTTAAGGAGGTCTCTATATCAATTAAATGTCCAGCTTTATGTTTGTTTTTAATAGCTAAATTAAATTGTTTTTTACTTAGTAGCGTTGACCATAGTAATTGATAATCTTCCTCATTACGGATACCGCTTTTTAAAATACGAGGTGTAACTTTGCCAATAATTTCTTCAGGTTGATAACCATATAATTTGGTAAAATATTCATTAACATAAGTAAAAACACCATTGGTATCAGTCATAAAAACTACATCATTAACCGAATCTATAGCCTTATTTAATTTTTGTAATTGTTTGTTAAATTCTAATTCAGCTTTTTTTAGTTTAGCTTCTGTATTTAATCGTTCGAGCTCTGCACTTAATCTTGTTGAAAATAATTGGATAATAGACTCTGTAAAATGTGTGTTTTCAATAGGATTTTTAAATAACCCAGCTACTATGCCAATTGATTGATTTTGACTGTCAATTAATGGGACTCCTACGTATCCTTGTATTTCCATCTCCTTTAATAAAGTGTCTTCTGGAAATAAATTAGCTACATTATTGGAAAAACTACAAGCTTCTAAAGATAAAACATCAGCACAAGGAGTTCCTTCTAGATTATATGAAAAATTTTCAACAATTTCACCTTTATAACTATTAAATAATGTGGTAATTAACAGTGGATTTTCAGAAGCATTTAGTCCAATAAAAGTATGCTCTGCACCTAATACGTTAGATAATTGAATGGTAAGTTCTCTTAAATACTCATGACCAGTTAATTTTGAAACCGAATTTAATATGGAATTAATCCCACTTTCTAATTGATATTGTTCGGTGACATCATCCATAAAGCCACGTAATTCTATAACAGCTTTATTTTCATCTCTATTAATTTGAGTACGTTCTTTTATCCATCGTATTTTACCATTTTTTGTAAAAACTCTATAAGGCGTTAGTTCGTATTGATTAATAGTATCATCATTTAAATAGGAAAAAACTTCTTCATTAGAAATTTCTAAATCATCGGGATGCATTATTTTTGAAAAATGTATAATTTCATTTTTCATTTCTGTTGAGGAATAACCTAAAATACGTTCTACATTTTCAGATATGTATTTAATAGGCCATGTTGGTGTGTTTTCCCAAATGATGGCAATTGAAGAACTATTTATAATAATATTATGAGCTTCTTTTAACTTTTTCTCAACTTCAAATCGTTCAGTAATATCATTAAAGAAAATGGAGAGACCTTCGTTAGAAGGGTATATTCGGTTTTCAAACCATATATTTTGTTGATGATAATATTCGTTATAAATGATAGGTTTTTGTTTTTCAACAGCTTCTTGACATTTTTGATGAAATATACCTCCAATAGCAGATGGGTCAATATCCCATATGTTTTTGTGTAAAAGTTCTTCTTTAGAGTATCCTAATAATTTAGCTGCTTGCGGGTTAACATAGGTATAGATCCAATTAGTATCAAGTGTAAAAAATCCTTCTGTAATAGTGGTAAGCGTATTCTCTAATACTTGATGTGTTTTTTCTAATTCTTGTTCGGCAAAATGTTTTTCTGTGATATCTTCTATGAAACCTTGAAAATGGGTAATGTTATTATTAGAATCTCTACGAACAATCGTTTTATCTAATACCCATTTGGTATGTCCAGATTTTGTAATTATTCTATAAGGTTCATGTGTGAATGTGTCAAAATTTAAGTCATTTTTTTCGGCTAATGCTTTTGATTGTTCTTCAAACTTTTTAACTCTTTCAATTTCTTCTGGATGAATAAATTCCATATAACGAATTTTTCTTTCGTAGAAATCAATTGCCGGATATTCTAATAATTTTATTACATTTTCAGAAACATATTCAACGGGCCAATTTTTTTCAAATTTCCATAAAAAAGCGACTAAAGTACTATTGTTGATGATGGTTTGTGCTTCTTCAATTTTTCTTAAAGCAAAAACCTTTTCTGTTATATCTTGAAGTGTACCAATAGTTTTTAAGGGGTTTCTTTTATCATCAGTATAAGTATTTCCTTTTTCATGGATGTATTTTAAATTTCCTTTACCTGTATAAATTCTATAGGTAAATTCATAAGGTTTAATTTCATCTTTAGAATTATGAAATGTTTTAACTAATTGATCTTTATCATCAGGATGAATAAATTTTAAAAAACTTTCTTCAAGGGCTGGTAATTCTTCGGTACTTGCTTCAAAAATTCGGTAAAATTCATCAGTTCTGACTATACTTTTATCAGCATGATTTAAAGTAAAACTACCAATTAGTGCTATTTGTTGAGCTTGATTTAAATTAAGTTGTTGTTCTTCAATATCAGCTAATAATTTTTTTCTAATGGTTATGTTCTCTACAGAAAAAATAAGTTTACCAGAGTCTTTTTTATATTTTAAAATCGAATACCTTACAATAGCATTAAAAACTTCTCCATCAACCATTTTAAGCGTGGTTTCGTATATGCCTTTAGATTTACCTTTGGTAATATCGATAAAAATATTTTTTACAATTTCTACGGAATGCATAGAAAATAGATTGGGTAATGCTTGATGAAAATGATTTTTATCTTCAGCCTTAAATAATTTTAATGCTTCTTGATTGATATTATTGACAAAAACGAGTCGGAGACATTGTTCTAATAAATTTTGATCATCTAATAAATGATTGATATTTTCTTCATGAGCACCTAATTCATATAATTTTTTAATAACTTCAGTAAAATCTTCTTCAAATAACGCAATCGGTGCATTATCAAATAGTACCTGATATTCTAGTTGACTTTCTTTTAACTGAATTTCAGATAAATATTTTTCAGTAATATCTTGTGCAGTGCCTACAGTTCTTAAAGGCTCGTTATTTTCATTACAATAAGTAAATCCTTTTTCTAAAATATATTTGGTTTCTCCTTGATGAGTGATAATTCTATAAGAATGTTCATAAGGTTTTTGATCTTTTATAGAAGTTTCAAAAACTTCTTGATAGGATTTTATATCATCTTTATGTACAAGTTGAATAAATGCATCATAAGTCGGATTTAATTCATGCTTGTTAATACCAAGAATATTGTATATTTCAGGACTTCTTGTGACTAGATTGGTTTTATAATCGATATGCCAATTGCCAAAACGTGCAATTGATTGAGCTTCTAAATAACGTTGCTCACTTTGTATTAACCTATCTTTTATTTCTTTTTCTTCAGTAATATCTATAATTGAAACAATTATACGGCTAAGTGTTGCTTCATAACCAGGTAAAACAGCATACTTTATTTTTATATGAATTATTTCGCCTGCTAAATTTTTATTAATAGTTTCAGTTTCTAATTCAAATTTATTTTGCCAAATATTTAGGATTAAATTTTTAAAAATTCTAAAAGAATCAATTGTAAAAACATTAATTAATCCATCAAAAAGCTGATTTTTAGAATCTGCTTTATAAAGTTTTAAAGTGGCAAGATTTACATCAACAATTTTAACTAAAGAAACTAATTCATAAATTTTTTCAGGATTTTTATCAAGATATGCTTCAATTTGATTAGCATTAGAACAATGTTTATCCAAAAAATTTTTTACTTCAGAAAAGTCTTCTTCCCAAAGAGAAACCGGATTATTTTCGAATAAAGATTCGTATTTTAATTGACTTTCTTTTAATTCATTTACTTTTAAATGTTGATCTTCAAGCAAACTTAAAAAAACGGCTCTTGATCTTTCAGTATCTTCTAATATTCTTTCTACAGCTTCATTTGGAGATTTCATATAATTTGAACTTAGATTTATAAAAGTTATAGTTTTATTTAAAATAAAGAAATCAGCACCTTATTTTTTTAAATATTTTTTAGGAAAACCTTGTTTTTCTAGCAATTCATTAATTTCATTTTTAAGTTCAATAGTTCGTTCTTCACGATCTATTGTTAATTCATACCATTTATTTAGTTCGATATTCTTTTTTAATAATTCATTTCTTTTTTCTTTATCATCTTCTAAAATAGCTGCAACAATCATAGAAGTAATCGAAATTGAAATTAATAAAAAAACAATTGGAATAATTGGATTAGTAGGGTATAACTTAAAAAATAAATTTTCTGGATTCTCTAAAATTAAGATAGAAAATATGGTCAGAATAAAAATACTTAAAGAGACCTCAAATTTTCCAAACCTAAAAATATATATAAGTATAAGCGGTAGTACAATAGAAACTGGAAGAATAAAATTAACAATGAAGAATGTTTGAATAACTAAAAAAAGAAAGAGTGATAATAATATAAATTCAAATAATTTATAAGGTTTTGAAAGTAAAAAATTTTCCTTCTTAAAATTTAGAAATAAAGGTGTAATAATAATTATTCCCCCCATGTTTCCTAACCACCAATCAAAGAAAATAGTCATTAAAGCGTCCCAATTATTATATAAGATGACGGAAGAGTAAGCACCTATTATAGATGATATTGCCGTAGATAAAATTGCACCAAAGAGAATAAATATAATAATATTATTTAAGTTTTTTAATGGATGTTTTTTATTGGTTAATAAATTAATAAAATAATATCCAAAAATAGGAGCAATGGTATTGCCAAAAGCTCTCATTAAGGAAATTAAAATGGCTTCATTAAAGTTTGTATATTGAAGATTAACTAGGGAATAATTTAAAACAAAAGCCGCAAAAAATAAAGAAAACCAAATTCGATATCCAAAAATAAAAAATGCAGCTAATGCAATTCCAGCAGGTAACCAAATAACTACTACACCTTCATAAGCCCCATAACTTAAACCTAGAAAACTAAGAATTAAATAAAATAATAAGACTAAAAAGGAAAAAATAAACCAATCTAAAGAAAAGTATTTGTTTAATTTATATAAATCAATCATTTAGGGCGAATTAATTATAAACCACTAATTTATTGATTTTTTTTAGAAAACTAATTAAAAAGAAATTTATTGTCAATTTAAATATATTAGTGCGCGTAACTGGATTCGAACCAGCACAACCCTAAGGTCACCACCCCCTCAAGATGGCGTGTCTACCAATTTCACCACACGCGCATTGGTATGCAATTAAACTAAAAAAGTTAAGCAAATGCTCAACTTTTTTGTGACCGGTCTGGGGCTCGAACCCAGGACCCCAACATTAAAAGTGTTGTGCTCTACCGACTGAGCTAACCGGTCAATTTCCTTTTCTTTTGCGAGTGCAAATATACTATCTATAATTAAAGTAACAATGTTTTATTGTGTTTTTTTACCCATATTTGTATTATAATAAGTGACAACATGAAAATTATTTTGATTGGTTATATGGGTAGTGGAAAATCTATTGTTGGTTTGTCATTGGCTCATAAACTAAAAATTTCTTTTATAGATTTAGATAATTATATTTCAGAAAAAGAACAGTTATCTGTAAGTGAGATATTTAAACTAAGAGGTGAAATTTATTTCAGAAAAAAGGAAACTTTTTATCTACAAGAAATATTAAATGATGTAGATAATGTAATTATTGCAACAGGTGGAGGAACTCCATGTTTTGGGAATAATATGGAGTTATTAAAAAATAAGTCTGAAACTATTTATTTAAAAACTTCAATTAATTCTTTAGTAAAAAGGTTAATTCCTAATAAACAAAAAAGGCCTCTAATTTCTCATTTATATGATGAAGATTTACCCGAATTTATTGGAAAACATCTTTTTGAAAGAGCTCCTTATTATCAACAAAGTGAATTTATTGTTGCTACCGATGGTAAATCAATACAAGAAATAGTTGATGAAATTGAATCTATTCTATTTTAAATAAGCTGTAAAAAGTCCGTTTTTTATTTCTATACTAATATGCTCTTGAGATGTTGTTGAAAGCGAAAGTCCTTTAAAATCTGCCTTAACCGGATATTTTTTATGATTTCTGTTGATTAAAACAGCCGTTTTTAATTGTTTTAAAGGTAATTGTAAAAAATGAGCTACTCCGTAAATTAAAGTTTTTCCCGTACTTAAAACATCATCAACCAAAACCACCGATAAATCTTTTAAGGAATCTAAAGGTATAGAAGTAGAGATTTTATTTAACGGATTTTTTTTATCAATTTTCACTTCGCATAAAGTTATTTTTAATGGAGAAATCAACTCTAAATTTTCCTTAATTCTTATTGCCAGTTGAAATCCGTTCCCTATTATTCCAGCAATTACAATCTCACTTTCATCGCAATTAATTTCATAAATTTGATAAGCAATTCTTTTTATTTTTTGCGTAATCTGTTCATTATCTAAAATGACATTTTTCATATGTGAATATTTTATTTGTTTAGTTCGACAAGCTCACTATAAATTTTATTTGTCATATGGAATTGTTCATTCCTTATTTATTTTCTTTTTGGTATTCACGAACTAACGTTTCGCCAGTTTGATGAATATTTTCATTCGTATTTGTGTTTTTGCAAACATGGCTATTTCATAATTGTTTTTTTTTAAATTGGATAAAAAACTCACGGTTTGATCTTGGTTTAATCGAATTATAACTTTTTTCAAGAATTTTAATATCAAAGTAAGGTGTAAATGTGTCCAAATATTCTTGATAGGAACCTCCAAAAGGTGGGCCATCATCAGTTAAAGGAAAATCAAAAAGTAATCCAACTAATTGACCGTCTTCTTTTAATAATTCATGGATTTTTTGTGCGTATAAATTGCGTAAATCAGGATTTATAGCACAGAAAAAAGTCTGTTCTATAATTAAATCATATAGACCATTATGGTTAAAAAAATCTTCCTCTAACAATTGATTATCAGGAAAATGAGGAATTCTTTTTTTAAGATTCAGCAAAGGTTCTTTAGCAATGTCTAAAACGTTAACATTTTTAAATCCACGTTTGTAAAGATATTCAGCCTCATAGGCATTTCCGGCACCCGGAATTAAAATTTTAATATTTTTATTGGTTAACTGATCAATATATTCTTTAATAGGAGTAGAAATGGATCCAATATTCCATCCAGTTTCACCTATTTTATATTTTGATTCCCAATATGTTTTGTTTTCAGTCATTTTCATCTGTAAATTCTTCTAAATCTCTTCGGTCTTTTTTAGTGGGTCTTCCAGTACCTTTTCCACGGTAATAATCTTGAGAATATTTTACCAATTCCAGTCGTTCCAGCTCTTCTGCCGGAGTCGTGTCTATAATATATAAAGCAACTAATTTGGCACCAACCCTAGTAGTTGGGATTCCAATTACTTCAAAAGAATAATATATTTGGTTTTTACGGATAGTTATGGAGTCTCCTATAAAAACATCTTTAGATGCTTTAACTACCGCATTATTAATCTTTAGATGTCCTTTGTTACAGGCCTCAGTTGCTAAACTTCTAGTTTTGAAATATCGAACACACCATAAATATTTATCAATCCGCATGAATTCTAATGTTAAAAATTACTAAAACTTTGTAAACAAATATAGGAAAATTGTATCTTGCGGACTTAAAAATTTAAAGAATGAATATAAAGTACTTTATAAGCCTTTTAATTTTAGCATCAGTATTACTTTCTTGTAGCAAAGATGACAACAAAGAGTTTGATCATGTAGCGCAAGCTATTTTAGATGATGAAGCGTTGATTAAATATTTTAGCACTCACTATCTTGATAATTCTGACGGAATTATAAAAACCATTAAAAACGGACAAACACCTTTAACCAACCAAGTTAGTTCTAAAGTTGTAATAAAAAATGATATTTCTTATAAGTTGTATTATTTGGTGCAAAATGTAGGAGTTACTAAAAGCCCGACTAGAGTAGATTCAGTTTATGTTAAATATAGTGGAATTTTGTTAGATAGTACTGCTTTTGATAATGGAAAAACTTGGTTTTCATTGAATAATTTAGTTGAAGGTTGGCGATCTGCATTTCCATTATTTAAAGGAGGTACAGTAAAAATTAATCCTGATGAATCTTTTGAATTTGAAAATTATGGTAAAGGAATAATATTTATTCCTTCAGGATTGGGTTATCAAAATAGAAACCAAGGAATTATTCCAGAAAACTCACCTTTAATATTTTATTTTGATTTATATGATGTTAATGAGTCTGATGATGATAACGATTTAGTACAAAATTGGAAGGAAGATATAAATGTTGATGGAGAAGTACTTGATGATGATACCGATGGAGATAAAATTCCTAATTTTGCTGATACTGATGATGATGGCGATGGTATTTTAACACGAGATGAAGATATAAATGGAGATGGAGATCCAACCAATGATGACAGTAACGGCAATGGAATTCCGAATTATTTAGATAAGACAGATAAAATTAAAAAATCATAACTCATAAAAAATCCCGATTTTAATCGGGATTTTTTTATCTCAAGTTTTTATGATTTCTCCAATCGTATCGAGCTTTCGTTCTAGCAGTCTTATCAAAAGTAAAATGAAATAAATCTATGGTTAAACTTACACTAAGTTGACTAGGGTTGTATTCCACTAAATCTGCAACAAAAGTTCCATAAGTGTTTACAATCATTATAATTTGTTGTTGTTTTATTGCAGTTATGTCATAAACATACCGTATATCTAATCCAAATCTTTTATATTGAACTAATACACCTGCACTAATTCCAGTAGTATTTTTATCAAATTTTATTGTTTGAAGAGGTGTTTGAATTCTTAATCCTTCTAATTCTCGATCAGAAATGGAACTAAAAACAGGACCGGCATAAATGGAAACAGGTTTATAAATATTATAACCAATAAGTATAGGTATTTCAATTTTTGAAGAAGACCAATTGGATGTTTTTCTCGATAAACCGTAACTACTTTTCATGGAAGTAAAATTTAGCTCCGGCCTCACAAAAAAGTTGCCAAAATCAGCTGTTACATATATACCATAATGATTTCCCATTTCATTATTTGGACTATACGCCAAATCAATAAGAGGAATTGGTGAACTTCCGTATAAATGAGAAGGATCTCCTAAATGATACAAATCTCCAATTGTATTATAATTAACTCCGCCTTTTACACCAACAAAATAATCTTGTGCTTGTATAAAAGAGCTGCTAAATAATAAAAAAAATAAAAAAATAATTTGGGGTTGATTTTTCATAGAATTCATTTATAGAAATTT